>JAGGWI010000065.1 GCA_021157505.1 Desulfuromusa sp.
AGAACCTGCAGCTAAGACAAAAGAACCTGCAGCTAAGACAAAAGAACCTGCAGCTAAGACAAAAGAACCTGCAGCTAAGACAAAAGAACCTGCAGCTGAAACAAAAGAACCTGCAGCTGAAACAAAAGAACCTGCAGCTGAAACAAAAGAACCTGCAGCTGAATAAAAATAGATCGATTTAAAAACAATGCACAGGCCTGCGGCCGGGCTCAGGCTCGGCCTTTGGTTTAACCAGACAGTATTGCGGGAGAGTCTCTCGCTATAGAAATTATGGAGGAAAGATCGTGAGTATTCCCGCAGCAATGGTCTCCGAGTTGCGTAAGAAAACCGGAGCAGGAATGATGGATTGTAAAAAAGCTTTGACTGAAACCGCTGGCAACATGGAGGAGGCGGTTGATTTTTTGCGCAAAAAAGGTCTCTCTGCCGCCGCTAAAAAGTCCGGCAGAGTTGCATCAGAGGGTGCTGTAGCCGCCGGCACAGAAGGTTCTGTCGGGGCGATGGTTGAGCTTAATGCTGAAACCGATTTTGTTGCTAAAAATGAGGCATTCCAGGCTTTTGTTGCCGGGGTGAAAAATGTGATTCTGGCAAACGATGTTGCCGATGTCGGGGCTCTTGAGTCAATGGATTATCCCGGAACTGGTCGTACCGTTGCCGCAGAACTGACCCATCAGATTGCCACAATTGGTGAAAATATGGGAATTCGCCGCCTGGCACGGATAGATGTTGGTCAGGGTGTTGTGACTTCTTATGTTCACGGCGCTGGAAAAATTGGTGTGCTGGTAGAACTGCAAACTGAATCTACTGACGAAAAGGTTGCCGCACTGGGAAAACAGCTGGCTATGCACGTTGCTGCCGCCGCCCCCCAGTACCTTGATCGGGACAGCGTTCCCGCTGACATCGTCGAAAAAGAAAAAGAAATCATGCGAGTCAAAGCTCTCGACAGTGGTAAACCGGAAAATATTGTTGAAAAGATTATTCTGGGTCAGATCAATAAATATTTTGGCGAGGTTTGCCTGATGGAGCAGGCTTTTGTTATTGATCCTGATCAAAAGGTTGGTAAGCTTGTTGCTGCTCTGGCTAAAGAAATCGGCAGCGATATCAAGTTGAACAGCTATGTGCGCTATCAGCTTGGCGAGGGAATTGAGAAAAAAGTGGATGACTTTGCTGCTGAAGTTGCAGCTATGAGCAAACAATGATGGCGTCGCAATAAATCCGTCCTACGGTGTTGCAGCGATTTTTCAAGACCTCGACATACTTGATATATGTCTTCGCCCTTGAAAAATCACTACGCCTTGTAGGTCGAAATTATTGCTTAGCCATCTTATTTATATTGATATTGTGAGATCATTATTCCTATCAGCAGGAGTTATTTGTGGCTACGATCAAATATCGACGAATTTTATTGAAGCTGAGTGGTGAGGCTCTGGCTGGTGAACAGGGCTACGGAATCGATCCTGATGTTATTAACGGGATTGCTGCTGAAATTAAAGAGGTCAGCACTATGGGGGTTGAGATTGCTGTCGTTATTGGTGGCGGTAATATCTTTCGTGGTTTGGCGGCCTCATCTAAGGGGATGGATCGTGCCAGTGCCGACTATATGGGGATGCTGGCTACGGTTATGAACAGTTTGGCGATGCAGGATGCTCTGGAAAAACAGGGTGTTGTTACCCGGGTTCAGTCGGCGATTGACATGCAACAGATTGCCGAGCCCTATATTCGTCGTCGTGCCGTACGCCATCTGGAAAAAGGGCGCGTAGTTATTTTTAGCGCCGGCACGGGGAATCCATACTTTACCACCGATACCGCCGCCAGTTTGCGGGCTATGGAGATCAACGCTGAGGTTATTCTGAAGGCAACCAAGGTAGATGGTGTTTATTCTGCCGATCCAAAAAAAGACAAGAATGCAGTTAAACTATCAGAAATAACTTATTTGGAAGTTTTGCAAAAAGGTTTGCAGGTTATGGATGCAACCGCAACTTCGCTGTGTATGGATAATAATCTGCCGATGATTATTTTTGACATGACTCAACGTGACAACATCAAGAAGGTGGTTCTGGGTGAGAAAATCGGAACAATTGTTCAGGGAGGTGCTAAAAATGGTTAATGAGGTTTTAAGTGAAGCTCGTACCGCTATGGATAAAGCGGTCAAGTCCTTAAAAAAAGATATGACCAGAGTTCGTACTGGACGTGCAAGTATTTCGTTGTTGGATGATGTTAAAGTTGAATATTATGGAGTGCTGACACCACTCAGTCAGGTGGCTACTCTTGCAGTTCCTGAGGCACGTTTGATGACTGTGCAGCCCTGGGAAAAGAATTTGATTCCTGATATTGAAAAGGCAATCTTTAAGGCAGACCTCGGTATGACTCCTTCCTCTGATGGACTATTGATCCGCTTACCGGTTCCGGCATTGACCGAAGAACGGCGTCGTGAAATGGTGAAAATGATTAAACGGATGTCGGAAGATACTAAGATTTCGGTACGAAATTCGCGCCGTGATGCCAATGAAAACCTAAAAATGTTGGAAAAAGAGAAAGAAATTACCGAAGATGATCTCAAGCGGAGTGAAAAGGATGTACAGCAACTCACGGATGAATTTGTCAGTGCCATCGATTCTATAGTGCAGAATAAAGAGCAGGAGGTCATGGAAGTTTGACCTTTGATCTACTTCTTAACTAAGGGAGCTGAAATGACTTTGAGAATAAACGAAGAGTGTATTGGCTGTGGAACGTGTGTGGAAGCTTGCCCATTGGGTGCCATTGTCGAATCAGGGGATGTTTATATCATTACAGATGAGTGTGACGAATGTCGTGCTTGCGTTGATACCTGTCCGGTTAATGCTATTATTGACTAATCAGTTTTATATTGAGTCTTAAGAAAGGGCGTTATTGAAACGCCCTTTCTTTGTGGTTTCACAAGTTTTTAACCGATCAATTTCTTGCCGTTCAGATGCCAGCCGTGTTATTTTTTGCAATTGTGTTTTTATACTTACAAGTTGAAGTTTTTTTCCTCAGGTTTTTTGGATGTCGGAACTGACAGAAATTACACAAAAGCCACCCCTTGAACATCTTGCCATTATTATGGATGGCAATGGGCGCTGGGCTAAACAGCGCGAATTGCCAAGGATAGCAGGGCACCAGCAAGGGGTTGAGGCAGTGACCCAGATTGTTGATGAATGTGTTCGACATGGGATCCGTTTCCTCAGCCTGTTTGCGTTCAGTTCAGAAAACTGGGGTCGTCCCCGTCAGGAAGTTGATGCATTGATGGGGTTGTTGTTGCAATATTTAAGCTCACAGCGCCAGAAGATGCTGGCTGAGGGGATAAGGTTGCGGGTTATAGGTGATCTTTCCCGGTTGTCAGAGCCCGTTCAGGCGGCCTTGGCTGATGCTGAAAGGGAGACTTCACAAGGTCAGACCCTTACCTTGATCCTGGCCCTTTCCTACGGTGGGCGGGATGAGATAATGCGTGCGACCAAGAAAGTTGCTCAACAAGCACTTGATGGTCATTTGGACATCAATCAGCTTGATAACAGGTCTTTTTCAACATTTCTGGATACTGGGGATCTCCCCGAACCTGATTTAATGATCCGTACCAGTGGTGAAGTGAGGATCAGTAACTTTCTCCTCTGGCAGGCGGCCTATGCGGAGTTGTACTTTACAGATGTTTTTTGGCCCGATTTTGATGCAGTGGAATTACAGAAAGCTCTGGACGATTATTTGCGGCGGAAACGCCGATTTGGACTCACGGATGATCAGGTCAAAGGAGAGTAACGATTAAACAACGTATTATTACCGCTCTTATTGCTTTGCCCTTACTGATTTTACTGCTTGGATATGCCAATCCTGCAGTTTTTTCCGTTTTTTTGACTCTGATTCTATTTTTAAGCTTGATTGAGTTCAATCGAATGGGTTTAGGGGCCGAACATCGTTTGGAGCAATGGCTTGCTGCTGTCATCGGCGCGGCAGTTATCCCATTCTTGTTTTACGAGAATGCAGCACTGCTGTTTCCTCTGTTGACTGGGGCTATGTTGCTTTTTGCCCTGTTATTTCTATTCCGGTTGCCGGTGATCACTGAGGTTCATCATCGTCTGGGCTGGATTATCCTCGGTTTAATCTACCTCCCTTTTCTTTTAGGCCATCTGATTCCGTTGCGCATGTTGCCCGACGGCCAGCGCTGGATTTTTATGACCCTCATCGTGATCATGAGTTGTGATAGTTTTGCTTATTTTATCGGTCGTAAAATCGGCAAACATCAATTGTATCCAGCTGTCAGTCCCAATAAAAGTATCGAGGGGGGGATCGGTGGCTTGGTTGGATCAGTTTTTGGGGTTATTCTGGTTAAATTTACTTTTATGCCGGTTCTCGGAATTCTCGATGCCATATTAATCGGACTGTTGCTTGGGAGTATGGGGCAACTTGGTGATTTGTTTGAATCTTTATTAAAGCGTGCCTGTCAGGTCAAGGACTCCGGGAATATCATTCCTGGGCATGGTGGGATGTTAGATCGTCTCGATAGTCTCCTGTTCGCATTCCCGGTCGTTTACTATGTTGCTCGATTCGGTTACGGAGGCTGAGAACAGAGTTGAAAAATATAGCAGTTCTCGGTTCGACTGGATCGATCGGGGTCAGTACTTTAGAGATCGTCAGGGCGTTTCCTGAGCATTATCAAATTGTTGCTTTGTCAGCTGGCAATAATATTGAGCTGTTACAGCAGCAGATTGAATTTTTCCATCCGCGTATCGTCTCCGTTGTTTCAGAACAAGATGCAGAAGCTTTGACTCAGAGTCTTAAAGGGGTTGACGTTCAAATCTGCTGCGGTATTGAGGGGATGATCCGCTGTGCGACAGTGCCTGAAAGTGAGATGGTCGTTGCTGCTGTTGTTGGTGCTGCTGGTCTGATACCAACACTGGCTGCAATTAAAGCAGGGAAAGATATCGCCCTGGCCAATAAGGAAACTCTGGTCACCGCTGGTAGTTTGATCATGGCGGAGGTTGCCCGGAAAAAAGTCAAACTTATCCCCGTAGACAGTGAACATTCAGCTATTTTTCAATCCTTGGCAGGTCATCGCCGTGAAGATGTGCGGCGCCTGATTCTGACAGCTTCCGGTGGTCCTTTTCGCAACTATGAACTGGCAAATTTCAAAAATATATCCCCTGCAGATGCCCTGGCTCACCCGAACTGGGAAATGGGTCGAAAAATTTCTATCGATTCAGCCACTATGATGAATAAAGGGCTTGAAGTGATTGAAGCCCGCTGGTTATTCGATTTTCCTGCCACTATGATCGACATCCATATCCACCCGCAAAGTGTTATCCATTCACTGGTTGAATACCGGGATGGAGCGGTTATGGCTCAACTGGGTGTTCCTGATATGAAGACCCCTATCGCCTACGCATTGTCCTGGCCGGAACGCTTACCGTTAGCTCAGGAACCTCTTGATCTGTGTCAATTGGGTCAATTATCATTTTCCGAACCCGACATAGAACGTTTTCCTTGTCTGCGGCTCGCTTATGATGCTCTGGCCCGGGGCGGAACGGTTCCAGCTGTGATGAATGCGGCAAATGAAGTTGCCGTTGAAGCTTTTTTAAACACCCGACTCAGTTTTTTGGAGATTTCACAAGTGATAGAAAAAGTGATGTATCAGCACCGGGGTGAAGATCTTACCACGGTGGAGCAAGCTCTGCATGCCGACCTGTGGGGTCGGGATAAAGCACGAGAATTGATCAGTGGAGGACTTGCATGACAACAATTATAGCTGGCATTTTGATGTTGGGAGTCCTGGTTTTCATTCATGAACTGGGGCACTTTGTTGTCGCCAAGATGTGTGGCGTTAAAGTTTTAAAGTTTTCTCTCGGTTTTGGTCCCAAACTGGTGTCACATCGCCGTGGAGAAACGGAATATCAGGTTTGTGCAATTCCCCTTGGTGGATATGTCCAAATGCTTGGTGAAGGGGGCGGAGAACAGGGGGAAGAGGTTGAGCTCACTGCCGAGGAAAAAGCCCGTTCCTTTGCGGAGCAGACGGTTACTAAGCGGTTAGCAATCGTTTTGGCGGGTCCGGTGATGAACCTGATTCTCCCTCTGCTCATTTTACCGATCTCGTTTATGGTCGGGGTGCAGATGCCAACCTATGTGGATCAACCCGCTTGTGTTGGTTATGTCGTTCCTGAGTCGAATGCCGCTATCGGGGGTTTTCTTGCTGATGACTGTGTGATGGCTGTGAACCAGCGGATCGTTGGTAGCTGGAACGACACCAATAAAAGCTTTATTAGCCATGCCGGTGATGACTTGATTTTTCAGGTTGAGCGGGATGGAGAACAGTTGCAATTGCAGATCCCTGCTGATAATGACAGTTTGCAGGGAATGCAGGCCCTGGGCCTTCTCCCCTGGCAGGCAGCGCGTATCGGAGGATTAGCTGCAGATATGCCAGCAGCGGAAGCAGGGCTCCAAAAGGGGGATCTGATCCTGCAAATAGAGAACTATCCAATTTCTTCCTGGTACGATTTGAAAGGTATTATTCAGAAAATTGGTAATAAGAGTGTTGCGGTCCATTTGGAACGTGCCGGAAAACCACTTATCGTTGATTTGACACCTGAACAACGTGATGGTGAAGGTGATTATTTACTCGGCATCGCTCCACTCTATAACTCAGAATTGAAGCGTTTTGGTTTTGTTGACGCTGTCCGTGAAGGGGCCTCTCGAACCTGGGAGTTGATTGAGCTGACCGTTGTTTTTGTACAAAAACTGTTTACCGGTAATGTCTCAACAAAAAATATCGGTGGTCCTATCACCGTTGTTCAGATTGCTGGACAGGCAGCCCAGACAGATTTGTCGGCAATTTTATCGGTTCTGGCTTTTATCTCTATTCAATTGGGGATATTAAATCTGTTGCCGATTCCAATTTTAGATGGTGGCCATATCCTCTTTTATGTCATCGAACTGGTGATCCGACGACCCGTGTCAATCCGTGCCAGAGAAATGGCCCAGCAGGTTGGTATGGCGATGTTGTTGATGCTGATGGTTTTGGCTTTTTATAATGATATTGTAAGGTTGTGGGGTTGATGGGAGGCGCGGAAGGGATAAAGATTCTTACGCTTGACAGCTCATCTTCAAGCGGTAGCGTTTCTCTCTGTCAGGGTGAATCTCTGGTTGCTGAATCCCTTTTAAATGTTCGCAGCACCCATAGTGAAAAATTGTTGAAGCAGGTTGATCTTCTGTTGCGGGAGACTGGTTGGCGGCTGGAGGATCTGGATCTTTTTGCTGTGGTTACCGGACCCGGGTCTTTTACTGGCCTGCGTATCGGGATTGCCACGATCAAGGGGCTGGCTCAGGTGCTGCAGAAACCGGTTGTGCCGGTCTCAACATTACAGGCTGTGGCGATGAATCTGCCACTGTCGCCAGTTCCCATTTGTGCTTTTCTCGATGCCAGAAAAAAAGAGGTTTATTCTCAGCTTTTTGAATGGCATCCTACTTCCGGCCCGGTTGCAATCGGTGAGCCGGTTGTTTTGCCTCCGGAACGATTGTTGCTGGATCTGTCAAGACCGGTTGCTCTGGTTGGGGATGGGGTTCCTCTCTATTTCCAGATGATTAAAGATATTCTTGCAGAACGTGCTCTGATCCCCGTTGCTACCGCTCATCAGCTACGTGCGGCAAAGGCTTCCTGGCTGGCACTACAGGCATATCAATCAGGATTGATTCAAGAAGCAGCAGAAATATATCCGACCTATATTCGACCTTCGGACGCCGAATTGAATCTATCTATCAAACAAAGTATTTTAAAACGGGGTTAATTGTTGACAATTTTGCATCAATTTGGTTACTTTATGAGTAACTTTTTCCAGTTTTAATTCACTTATATCCGCGGAGGTGCCAATGGCCATTGATCAGACCCTTTTGCAGAATCTCACCGAAACTAACCCCCGTTTCCGTATGCTTTATGAAGAACATAGCCTGTTTGAAAAACAATTGTCAGAGTATGACAAAAAGGGATATTTGTCCCCACAGGAAGAACTGGCAAAAAATAAAGTGAAAAAGATGAAACTGGTTGGCAAGGATGAGATGGAAAAAATTATTCAATCGGTTACCGCCTGAACCCGTTTTGTAACAACGGGATGTTTCAATACAGCAAAGGGTTTAAGCGTCTGCTTAAACCCTTTGCTGTATTAAGATGGTGTTGCGCATAATCGCTCTATAGCGTTGCAGTAGTTTTTCAGGATCTCGATAGATAATAACGGACATTTTACCTCTAACAACCACGATGTTTTGTAGAACAAAATTTTTGGTAGAAGGTTTTTTGGCCTTTCCAAAATCACCATTAATCGAGTTAGTTGCAGAGTTGAGCATTTGAGGAGACACAGATGGAATTGACCGGGTCACAGATTTTACTCGAATCTTTAAAGCTTGAAGGTGTGGATACCGTTTTTGGCTACCCTGGCGGAGCTGTTATCAATATTTATGATGATCTCTACGAATCATCCATCAACCATATTTTAACCCGGCACGAGCAGGCTGCTGTGCATGCTGCCGATGGATATGCCCGCTGTACCGGCAAGGTTGGTGTTGCTATTGCGACCAGTGGCCCAGGTGCGACGAATACCGTAACCGGAATTGCGACAGCTTATATGGACTCAATTCCAATGGTGGTTATTACGGGTCAGGTTCCAACTCCTCTGATCGGTAATGATGCGTTTCAGGAGGCGGATATGTGTGGTATTACCCGCCCCTGTACCAAACATAATTATCTGGTTAAGGATATTCGTGATCTGGCCAGAATCCTCAAAGAGGCATTTTATATCGCTCGAACCGGTCGCCCGGGGCCGGTCTTGGTTGACCTGCCGAAGGATATTCAGGTCACCACACATAAATTCAGTTATCCCGATAAAGTGAGTTTGCGCGGTTATAAACCAACCTATAGCGGCAATATCAGGCAAATTGAAAAAGCGGCAAAAATGATTCTTGCCGCCCGTAAACCGGTTCTCTATGTCGGTGGTGGGATCACCCTGTCAGGGGCTGAAGATGTATTGCTTAAGCTGGCAGAACAGACCAAAATCCCCGTGACAACAACTCTGATGGCGATGGCTGCTTTTCCTCAGCGGCACCCGCTGGCTTTGGGAATGTTGGGGATGCACGGAACGTTTTATGCCAACATGTCAGTCACAGAGTGTGATCTGCTGATTGCTGTCGGTTCCAGATTTGATGACCGGGTCACCGGCCGAATCGACAGTTTTGCTGAGAAAGCGAAGATTATTCATGTCGATATCGATCCAACTTCGATCGGAAAGAATGTCGCAACGGACCTGCCGATCGTCGGTGATCTGAAAGATGTGTTAGGTAAGTTGCACGGTTACCTGAATAAAAAACCGGAACTTGTAGAAGATCTGGTTGAAGCGACGGAGGATTGGCGATCCATGATTGGCGAGTGGAGAGAACGTCATCCGATGACTTATCGTTCCTCCAAATCGGTGATCAAGCCACAGTTTGTTATTGAAAAAATCAGTGAGATGACCGCTGAGGATGCCATTATCACTACTGAAGTTGGTCAGCATCAGATGTGGGCAGCCCAGTTTTTTACTTTCAGACAACCGAAAACCTTTCTGACTTCTGGTGGTTTGGGAACCATGGGGTTTGGTCTGCCAGCGGCTCTGGGGGCTCAGGTGGCGTATCCTGATCGTCAGGTCATTGATATCTCGGGGGATGGTTCTTTCCAGATGAATTCCCAGGAACTGGCGACTCTGGTGCAGTATAAACTCCCGGTGAAAATTGCCATCATCAACAACAACTATCTGGGCATGGTTCGTCAATGGCAGCAGATGTTTTTTGAAAAACGCTACAGTGAGACCGTTATGGAGTTGCCGATTGATTTTATTAAACTCGCTGAAGCCTATGGTGCTATCGGTTTGCAGGCAACAAAAGTTGATGAAGTTGAAGCGATTATCAAGCAAGCATTAGAGACACCGGGTCCAGTATTGATGAATTTCATTGTTTCCCGGGAAGAAAATGTTTTACCGATGGTTCCTGCGGGTAAAGCAATTCACGAAATGGTTCTTGCTTCCTAATGAGTGTTGTAGACAGAACGGCCAATTACAGGCCGGGAGGATTAAGTCAATGAAACATACAATTTCGGTCCTGGTAGAAAATGAATTTGGGGTTCTCTCGCGCATTTCAGGATTATTTTCCGGGCGTGGCTTTAATATTGAGAGCCTTTCTGTGGCTCCAACAATGGATACCGATCTCTCCCGTATGACTCTGGTGACACGGGGTAATGATCAGGTTCTGGAACAGATTACCAAGCAACTGAATAAACTCATTTCTACCATCAAAGTTGTTGATTTTACCGGTGGAGATTATATTGAGCGTGAATTGGCTCTGATTAAAGTTTCAACCGATGCGGAAAGCAGGGCAGAGGCGTTGCGGATTGTCGATATTTTCCGGGCCAAAGTTATCGATGTAACGCCTAAATCCTACACGATTGAAATTACCGGTGCGCCGGCGAAAATAAATGGTATTTTGGAACTGTTGCGACCGATGGGGATCAAGGAAGTTGTTCGTTCGGGCCCTGTCGTTATTGGCCGTGGTGCTAAAGGTGTTGTGGCTTAATTTTTTTGAATGAGGTTTTCATGCAGAACAAAAATCAACTGATTGTCAGCGAAGGTTATCCATTTATTATTCTGTTTGGTTTTATCACTCTGGTCTTTGCCCTCTTGGGTTGGGTGATTTTGACCCTTCTGTTTTTATTTTTAACCCTGTTCAGCAGCTACTTTTTTCGCAATCCGGAACGAGTTATTCCCACAGGTGAGGATCTGCTTATTGCTCCAGCAGATGGTAAAATTATTTTTGTCGGGGAGGTTCAAGAGAGTCGTTATTTTAAAGAACAGGTCACTAAAATCAGTATTTTTATGTCGGTTTTTAATGTTCATGTAAATCGGGTTCCCTGTGATGGGAAGGTCGTTGCTATGTATTATAATAAGGGTGGTTTTGTTAATGCTTCTTATGACAAAGCCAGTGAGAGTAATGAACAATCCGGGATTCTTCTGGAGACAGGGAGTGGCACACAGATTCTTTTTGTCCAGATCGCCGGATTAATTGCCCGGAGAATTGTCACTTATCCGGTTATTGGTGATCTGTTACAACGGGGCGCACGTTACGGGTTGATCCGCTTTGGTTCCCGGGTTGACATCTATCTTCCAAAAAATGCCAACGTGACAGTGACCCTTGGTGAACGTACTGTCGCAGGCGAAACTATTTTAGGGACATTGTCTTGAGTGATGACTGTTTAAGAAATGATAAGCGGGAAAATCTCCGTAAAGGGGTTTATCTCCTGCCTAACCTGATTACTGCTGCAGGGATCTTTGCTGGATTCTACGTTATTATTGCTGCAACGGATGGCAATTATAATCGGGCTGCCTGGTTTATTCTGCTGGCGGCTATCTTTGATGGTCTGGATGGGAAGGTTGCCAGGTTAACCGGAACCAGCAGCAAGTTTGGAGTTGAACTTGATTCTCTGGCGGATGTTATCTCCTTTGGTGTCGCGCCGGGCGTTCTGTTATACCTTTGGGCTCTGAGACCCTTTGGTAAGCTTGGCTGGCTGGCTGCATTCCTCTATGTCATCTGTGGTGCCTTACGGCTAGCTCGTTTCAATGTGCAGGTTTCTACCGTTGAATCGAGGCGATTTGTTGGTATCCCTATCCCTGCTGCAGCCTGTATTGTTGCGACCTGTGTCCTGCTGTTTTATGAATTAGGCGGTACCGGAACGATTAAAATGTTTTCCATGGTGGTTTTGGTTTTTATCCTGGCATTATTGATGATCAGTAATGTGGAATATATTTCCTTGAAAGACCCTGAACTGTTCAAGCGTCAGCCCTTTGTCATGTTGGTTGTTGCCATAATGCTGCTGATTGTTATCGTTGCAAAGCCTGAAGTGATGCTGTTCCTGGTTGGAATGGCATATATGATATCTGGGCCAGTGGTCTCTTTTATGGGCTGGAGAAAAGAACGGCGGGAAAAGAAGCAAATCTCGACAGAAGTGTAAACTTTTGTGGGGTGAGCCTAAAATAGGCTTGACTTGCTGGTTTGTTTTATGTTGAATCTTACCTTGGTAAAGGCATTGAAGAGGAGTAGTAAGCGTTATTTTTGTTTGAGAGAGCCGATGGTTGCTGTGAATCGGTACAAAAAAACGTTGAACTCACCTTGGAGCTGCAGGGATGAAGCCGTAAGGTTAGTTTCTGTCGTGACCCTGCGTAAAGGGGAAAAGAAGGTTTGCTTTTTGTTTGTTAATTGAAAGCGAACGAATCAGGGTGGTACCGCGAAATTGAAATTTCGCCCCTGTCTATTTGAATAGGCAGGGGCTTTTTTATTTTTTATGAAAGGAGGTGGTTCTATAGTGGAATCTGACCTGGGTGACCTAGTAGGTATGGAGAGTCGAAGCGGAGAAGTCAATATGAACCACCCCGGATCTGAGTGATCGGGAAAACTTTTAAGGAGTTGGATTATGAGTCAAAAAGAGAATATTATTATTTTTGATACTACCTTGCGTGATGGTGAGCAATCTCCAGGTGCGAGTATGAATATTGAGGAAAAACTACGGATTGCCCATCAACTGGAACGTTTGAATGTTGACGTTATAGAAGCTGGTTTTCCAATTGCTTCTGATGGTGACTTTGAAGCGGTTAAAAAAATTGCCCAGATAATTAAAGGTCCACAAATTGCGGGCCTTTCACGCTCAAATGATATGGATATTGACCGAGCCTGGGATGCTTTGAAGTATGCTGGAGAGCGTGGGCGGATCCACACCTTTATCGCCACCAGCGACATTCATATGAAATACAAGCTGAAAATGAGCAAGCAGGAGGTTCTGGATACGGCTGTGGCTGCAGTGACTCGCGCTGCTGGATATACCCCAAATGTTGAATTTTCTGCTGAGGATGCGGTGCGGACTCAACTGCCGTTTCTCGCTGAAATCATTAAGGCGGCTATAGAGGCCGGTGCAACAACCGTTAATATCCCCGATACCGTTGGCTACACAATTCCGTCAGAATATTTCGATATCATCAGCTATCTCAAAAAGAATGTCAGCAATATTGATAAAGCTGTCATCTCGGTTCACTGTCACAATGATCTAGGTCTGGCAGTTGCTAACTCCTTAGCAGCAATACAAGCTGGAGCGCGTCAGCTTGAATGTACCATCAACGGTATTGGTGAGCGGGCTGGTAACTGCTCCCTTGAGGAAGCAGTCATGGCCTTGCGTACCCGACAGGACATTCTGCCTTTCGCAACTCATGTTGTGACTGAGCAGATCATTCCGTCGAGCAAACTCCTGTCAACCATTACCGGGATCCATGTCCAGCCGAACAAGGCGATTGTTGGAACCAATGCCTTTGCCCATGAAGCAGGGATTCACCAGCATGGGGTCCTGATGGACAAGTCGACTTACGAAATTATGACTCCTGAGTCGGTTGGCTTGAACCAGAATAAACTGGTTCTCGGGAAACATTCGGGTCGACATGCTTTTATTGATCGTTTGAAAAAACTTGGTTACGATCTTTCCAAAGAGGAAATTCAGAAAGCGTTTGTCCGCTTCAAGACTCTGGCTGATATGAAAAAAGAGATTTTTGATGAAGATCTTGACGCCATTGTTGCTGATGAAGTTTTGCGGGTTCCTGAAATCTATAAGCTGGAGCAGATGAATGTCAGTTCTGGTTCCTTTGCGGCTCCGACAGCGACAGTTGCCATGGAAATCAATGGTAAGAGCAAACGGGCTGCCGTGATGGGGGATGGCCCCGTCGATGCGACCTTCAAGGCGATCAAGAAACTCACCAAAAGTAAAGCGAAGTTGCTCAATTTCTCGGTTGGTGCAATTACTGGTGGAACGGACGCTCAGGGGGAGTGCAGCGTGCGGCTGCAATCTGTCGAGGGGCGAGAGGTGCTTGGCCAGGGTGCTCATCCCGATATTATCGTTGCCAGCGCCAAAGCTTATATTAATGCATTAAATAAGCTGGTTGTTGCTGAAAAACGCTCTCATACCAGTATCTGATGGTGTCGCAAAATAATATCGATACAGGAGAATCCATGGGTCAAACATTAGCAGAAAAGATTTTTGATAGTCATTTGCGCGATGAACCATTTCAGGGAACTAAAATTCTCAGTCTGGATCGTGTTCTCTGTCATGAAATAACGACACCGGTGGCAATTGCCGATTTAGTTTGGCGTGAAAAAGATCGGGTTTTTGATCGGGAGAAAATAAAGGTCGTAATCGATCACGTGACCCCTTCCAAAGACACAAAAACTGCGACTCAAGCCAAGATTCTGCGGGATTGGGCCAGACGCCATGACATCCCCGATTTCTTTGATGTTGGTCGTAATGGTGTCTGTCATGCCCTTTTCCCCGAAAAAGGTTATATCCGTCCCGGATTTACGGTGATTATGGGAGATAGCCATACCTGTACTCATGGCGCTTTTGGTGCCTTTGCTGCGGGTGTTGGAACAACAGATCTCGAAGTTGGGATTTTGAAAGGGGTCTGTGCCTTCCGTGAACCAGCAACTATCCGGGTCAATCTGAACGGAAC
>JAGGWI010000189.1 GCA_021157505.1 Desulfuromusa sp.
ATATAGCAAGTATTAAACTTGATTTCTTGAAATTAGCAGAATTATTGTTAGTTTGTTGTTGATGAAGAAAGCCCCAGCACACGTAAACAGGCTAAAGCCTATTTTATTTTGGCATGGGTGAAGATGAAAACCCTGGCCTCCTAGGAGGCTGTCGGACACTCCATGAACTGGCTGCAAATCCGTTTGTTTGGCCCAGTTTTTAGCTCCTTTTTGCCCCATAGCTATGGCTATGAGCCTGCAAACGAGTTAAAAACTGTTCTCAAACCTCCAAATTTTCGCTTCAGTCCGTATAGCCCGACAGTCTCCTAGACAAGAGACAATAAAATGATCGAGCAAGCTGCCGCCACTACTGCCGCTACTTTTCGATGAGTGATTTTTTCCATCCCTAATGTTACGGACAGAATGAGGGCGAGGACAAAGCTCATATTTGCAATCGGAATAATTGTACTGGCCTGACCCCGCTCAATAGCGAGCAGAAGAAAATTAACAATACAAAAAACCAGCACCCCTGACAGCAGTGAATAAGTCATTTTTTTTCTTGTAAGTCGCAACCGCTTTTCACGCAAGAGGGCATACCCTGCTCCTCCGACCACCCAACAGAGCGCGCCAATAATAAGCATGGGTTGAATCTCGGCACCATTAAGTAATCCGGCTTTGGAGGTGACTCCATAGAGGGCTCGAAATATGGCAGCAACGACCGCTAAGGAGAAGTAAAAGACAAAATTTCGTTTATCTGTTGGGCTTTGACTGTCTCGTTGATATAGAAGGAAGACGGCCAGCAAACCCACCACAATTCCCAACCCTTTACTAAAACCAAGTGATTCATCCAGAAACAATAAAGACAGAACGACAACCACGACAGTATTCAGTCGGTAAATAGTGGAGCCAAGGCTTGCGTCGATATGTGTCAGGCTTTCGAGGAGTAGCAGGTTGGAAGTGGTCAACAAGAGTCCTGCGGCCAGACCATAACCTAGCGTGACTGCCGTAAATTGAGGTTCCAACCCACGTATAATGGAGGTCGAAGCCTGCAAGACAAACCAGACCAAACCAATACCAAGAATGTAAGCGCCCCGTGACCGATCCTTGGCTGCATAACGTTTAAATACAACGTCATTTACTCCAGCAAATGCCAGGCTCAGTAAAGCAAAGAAAACAGCAGGTGACATTCTCTACCCAAATAGAAATGAAAGAAGAAATTTACTACCTGTATATCAGAACAGGTCATCCTGTTTCAGATCAGGTCGTTCAAGGTTGTAATGGTTCTGGCATCATAGCAACCCCCTTATCTATCGTGCCATTGGCGCTAACAGCAGTCAATGACGATACTAATATTGGTTGCAGAGACAGCTGAACTCACCATAAATGTGAGAATATTGAAAGCAGGACGTGTCATTGACTAACAGGCTGTTGAAAAACTATCTGCGTCGCGATTGCTGGGTTGAAAATTGTCTCAAAATGCTCATTTACTGGGTGTAAACTGCACTTTTTCGACAATTTTTGCCTTGCACTCGCTGCCTCGAAAACGTTTTTCAACACCCTGCTAAAGGTTGAAAATTTCTGCAAAGTTCGGGTTGATAATCAGATCATCAAGAAACAGCCCTTCAATTAATTGGTTCGCATTGTCGTAAGATTCGACAATCCTGGGGAGTTTCAGCCTGGTATCCAGCCATAACAGGTAGCGGTGAACTCCATCGACAAGAACATTTTCCTTCCCGATAATCTCTAGCACCACCATGGTATTTTGCTGTACCGTTTCCTCTCGCAGGACTTTCAGGGACCCTGATTGAGCAAGTTTCTGTGCATTTTTCAGTAAAACACCGATGTCGGATTCATCCACACGGTGTCCTCTAGGGCTGAGGACCAGTTTTGCCGTAGGTTTCATGTTGAAAGTCATCGATTTGATGAATCCGAAAGGGCGTAATTGAACTTTGCCGGTATCCGACCGATAGACGATGGCAGCACCCTTGTGAGGCTTGATGAAATCCATGCGCACGTATCCTGGCTTTTTATAGCGATAGGTGATGATCTGCTCCGCTTCACCATAGGAACGCAGAGTGGTGGAATAACTTGAGAGTGCTTGAAATTGTTCATCAGCTTGTTGGAGGGGGTTGGCAGCTGCCATGGCTGGGGAAATAGCCAGCCAAAAGAGAAGAACCAGTTTAACAGGTTGTTGAAAAATTATCTGCGTTGCGATTGCTGTGTTGAAAATTGTCTCAAAATGCTCATTTACTGGGTGTAAACTGCGCTTTTTCGATAATTTTCGCCTTGCACTCGCTGCCTCGAAAACGTTTTTAAACACCCTGTTAAAGAGCGGCATGACGCACTCGCTTGCGCATGTTTTTGACGGCATATCTCATGGCGAAATCATGATTCCAGATAAAAATCTTATGGAAAAGTCGCCATTGACTCAAGTGATTGAGCCAGGGGGGAATCAGGACGACATTCCAGTGGAAGGTGGCCTTGGTGATGCCATTATCCTCATCAAAAAAAGTGATCCCGGTCCCTTCAAGATCACCACTGGCAGTCATTTCGATTCGGGAAAAAGGGATACAGCGGGTGACGTGGGTCTGGAACTGCAGTGAATATGGCAGAAAGCCCTTGATCCTGTAATGAATGTTCGAGTTTTCCTGTAGTCTGGGTTCGCCCCCTTCTATGACAGTATTGCTGATACACGGCCACCATTCTGGATATGCCTTAACGTTGACTGTGACATCCCATACGGCTTTTATTGGGGCCTGAAAGGTGCATTTCGTAACCAGGTTGAATTCTTTGTGCATAAAATAACGATACTTTATTTTTCATATGAATAACAGTGCTAGTGTCATGATTAACCAAACGGGACACTAGTTGATTCATGACCCCGGCAATCAGGCACATCTTTGATTCTGAGTTTTTTACAGTGTCTGTCAGATCAACTCTGATGACACCAGTTAAAGCATAAAAGTGGCAATCATCAGCAAAGCCACAAAAGCCATAATGATGATTGATAACAGGGGGATTCCGGTCGTCGGTTGTGGCTTTCCAGCCACCTTCCTGTCAATTTTTCCAACCACTGGAAAGCGCTCAATCACAGTTCTCAGGTGGGGAGCCGATTTCAACTCTTCGGTCAGATCCTGCCCTGCTTGATGCCTCCCTTCATGTTGACCACCCTGCCAACGCTGACTGGTGCTGACATCATAGATGACACCACTGACAGCAACATAGGCTGCACGGCCATCACCACCATCGAATCTGGCCAGTTCTTCAATTGTCATCAGTTCCTCCCGTGAGGTTTAAGTTCTCGAACAGTCGTCTGTTGCTAGTAGCCTGTTGATGAGATGGTCTCCCCCCGCCTGTCACTTTAGACAGCTTATCGGCTTTTAAAATAAGTTTGACCATTCAATTGCGCTGAAAATTGCGTCAAAATCTGCTGGCGTTCAGCGACACTGATTCTCTTTTGTTTGACTGCCAGCTCGATTTTGTCACGAAATTCTTTATAAAAGGAAATTGGGTTATATTCCAGCATATTCAAGACTTCAGAAATTGTATCGCCCGATTGCTCCTCGATGATATCAAACCCACCGTCTTCATTGATCCGGATATTGATCACGTTGGTATCTCCGAAAAGATTGTGCAGGTCACCCAGGGTTTCCTGATAGGCACCCATCAAAAAAACTCCAAGAATATAATCTTCTCCCCGGTTGAGTGGGTGGACCGGTAACGTCTTACTCTCTCCGCCCGCAAGGAGAAAACGGTCAAGTTTACCGTCACAATCACAAGTGAGATCCGAGATACTGGCATTTCGCTCAGGAAATTCGTCAAGGCGCTGAATTGGCATGATTGGAAACATCTGACCGATCGCCCAGGTATCTGGTAACGACTGAAAAACACTGAAATTTCCATAATAGATATCGGCTAAGATGGGTTTCAGCTCGGATAGAGAGACAGGTATCTCTTCCAGTCGATCCAGACGCTCAGACAGAGTGTTAAAAATCGCCAGAACCAGGTTTTCTGCCAGGGCCCGCTCACGCAATCTGATGTCCCCGCTTTTGAACAGTTCTCTGATGCGGTCCCGATTTGTGAGTGCTTCCGTATAGCCACCAGTAAGATTGACTTCGGTTGCGTTTTTATAGAGTTTGTATTGTTGCTCAACCAATGGATGACAATTTTCTGGAGAGCTGCTCGGCAGTGTCATGGGCTCGTAGCGCATGACATTGAGGATGTTAAACAGCAGAATTGAGGTGTGGGCAACGGTAGCGCGCCCTGACTCCGTAATGATAACAGGATGATCAATTTTATGGGGGGAGAGGGTCTCCTTGATCGTTTCAACGATACAACGGCAATAGTCGCCTAAATTGTAATTGCGTGAATGGCTATGAAGCGATTGATTGCCGATGTAATCAACCGCCAGGCCGCCTCCCAGGTCCAGATATTTTAAGGGGATGTTTTCTGCTGCCAGGTCGGCATAAAAACGGCTGGCTTCTCTGACCGCAGTTCTGATTTCTGTTATATCGGGAATCTGAGAGCCGAGATGACAGTGTAACAGTTGTAGGCAATCAACCATTCCCGCCTGACGCAGTTCATCGACCGTTGCGATCAGTTGCGCTGTGCTGAGTCCAAAACTGCTGCGATCACCGCTGGTTTCTGTCCAGAGTCCAGCAACTTTAGTGGATACTTTGATCCTCAGTCCAAGCAGGGGTCGAATTCCCAGTTTTTGGCTGCGTTCAATAATTAATGGTAATTCAATTGGTGATTCAATAACGAAGAAACATCGGTGTCCCAGTTTGTTTGCCCATAGTCCCAGGTCAATGAAATCCTGATCCTTGTTGCCATTGCAGATCAACAGACCTGTTTCATTCAGTTTGGCTAAACACAGCAGCAGCTCTGCCTTACTCCCGGCTTCCAAGCCGTGACCACAGTCTGCACCAAAGTGGCTGATTTCTTCAATAACAGTGCGCTGCTGGTTGACTTTTACCGGGAAGACTCCGCTGTATGTTCCGGTGTATTCAGCGTCCTGGATAGCTTGCTGGAAGGTTTCATTGATTTCTGCGATACGAGCATCAAGTAGATTCTCAACTCGCAGCAACAGAGGTAGCTGGTGATCACGATCACGAGCACTCTGAATGATGTCGATCACCGGTATGGCAACTTTGCCGCCAGCAAAAGGGATGGTAATGTTGACTTCACCTTTTGCAGAAATTGAAAAATTACCCTCACCCCACTGATTGATGCCATAAAGTGCAGTAGAGTCAGCAACGGACCACTTGTTCGCTGGTCGAGTCCTCATTCAGCTATATTCTCCCGGGCAAAGGTTGGGAGCATAAAGGCCCCAAGGTGTAAGTCCTCATTGTAGTAACGGCTGTGGAAGTTTCGACCGGCCGCACGATCATGATCGAAATCGGTGATCGGATGGTATTTTTTGCTGGCGAAGGCAAAGCTCCAGAACCCGCTTGGGTAGGTTGGAATGAATGCCTGATACATTTTGACCAAGGGGAAAACTGCCCGCAAATTCTGGTACATACTTTTCTGGATTTCAGCATGATAAAAAGGTGATTCGCTCTGGGCGATCATGATCCCGTCAGCTTTTAAAGCTGAGAATACCAAGCGGTAGAAGTTCTCTTCAAATAAGCCGACCGCCGGACCGATCGGGTCAGTTGAATCAACCAGGATAATATCAAATTCATTTTGATGATCACGAATGTAGGCGATCCCGTCATCGACATGCAACTTGACTCGGGGATTATTTCCATCGATTTCAGAGGCCATCGAAGGGAGAAATTCGATAGATTTTTCAATCACCAGGCCGTCAATTTCACAGAGCACCGCCAGTTCCACTTGCGGATGTTTCATTATCTCTCGAATCGTGCCACCATCGCCCCCGCCGATCACCAGAACCTTTTTCGGATTGGGGTGGGTGAACAGTGCCGGATGAACAATCATATCATGGTAGATGAATTCATCGCGTTCTGTCACCATCACCAGTCCGTCGAGGAGCATCATGCGGCCAAATTCAAGGGTTTCAATAATATCGAGTTGCTGAAACTTACTTTTACCAGAAAAAAGGGTTTTGGCTGCTTTTATGGTAATGCCTACGTTGTTGCTATGTTTTTCGGTGTACCAAAGATCCATAATTGATTCCTCTGAACAATATAAATATCCACATTTCTTCAGAATTTTATTTTCTGCTGATGAATTTTTTACCTTGCTGTAATAAACAAATCAAGTCTGATGGCGTCGCAAAAAGTCCGATCCACGATGTTGCTGCGTTTCTTCAGGATCTTGACCTGTTATATGCAGAGCTATATCCTTGTAAAAACACTTCGCTTTGCAGGGTGAATTTTTTGCTTAGCCATCGTCGCTTTTTATGAGTATTATCCGGACACTGTTACTTAGCAATGAAAATAAAGGGGTAAGAAATGACAAATACTCAGAAGATAGGTTTTATTGGTGGTGGTAACATGGCGGAAGCGATGATCAAGGGATTATTGGCGGGCTCTGTTCCTGCTGATAAAATTATGGCATCGGAACCGAGTGATTTGCGTCGTACCCATCTGGTCGATGCCTTCGGTATCCATCTGGCCGAGAATAATCTGGAGCTGATGGAGCAATGTGACATTATTGTTCTATCGATTAAACCACAGATTGCTGATGAGGTTCTTGAAGAAGTTGCCAGCGTTTATCGCAATGACAAGCTGATTATTTCAATTCTGGCGGGGGTGACAACTGGAGCGATTGAGAAGTTTTTTCAGGGATCTCCCCGGGTCGTACGGGTTATGCCAAATACCCCGGCGCTGGTCGGAGAAGCTGCCAGTGCGGTCTGCCGCGGCCACTATGCCGGTCAGGAGGATCTTGCTACGGTCAAGCAGTTGTTTGAGTTGGTCGGCATAGTCCAGTTGATCGATGAACGACAGATGGATGCGGCAACGGGCTTGTCTGGCTCTGGACCGGCTTATATCTATACAGTTATAGAAGCGCTTGCTGATGGCGGTGTGCGTGAAGGTTTACGGCGTGATGTTGCCCATGCCCTGGCAGTACAAACCGTTGTTGGTGCTGCACTGATGGTTCGGGAGACGGGTGAGCACCCGGCAATCTTGCGTGACCAGGTCTGTTCCCCAGGTGGAACGGCGATTACCGGAGTGAGTACTCTGGAAAAAAACGGGTTGCGTACAACCCTGATGGAAGCTGTTTCTGCTTCGGCTGCCCGTTCTCGCGAGCTGGGTGGCAGTTGATAGCGTAGTCATCTCATTATTTTTGTTGCCAGGTCAAATGGGTCTGAAAATTGAGTTTTATGATTGATCAATTCTGGACATTCTTTATTGCTATTACCCTGTTAACTCTGTTTCCAGGTGTTGATTCACTGTTGGTGGTCAGAAATTCTTCCCGCGGTGGCTGGAAGGATGGCGTCGCTACCAGTACCGGAATTTGCTGCGGACTGTTTATTCATGCTCTGATTTCGGCTCTGGGTATCTCAGCTTTACTGCTGCAGTCGGCGCTGGCTTTTAATATCCTCAAGTTGATCGGGGGTGGCTATCTCCTGTGGCTTGGTAGTTGTAGTTTGTGGCAGGCGACAGGTGGAAAAAAAGCAGCCATACTGGATATTCAAACAACCATGACTCGCCCGTTTCTGCTGCTGCGTTCTCTGCGCGAAGGATTTGTATGCAATGTATTTAATCCCAAGGCGCTGTTATTTTATATGGCGTTTTTACCCCAATTTATCGATCCAAGTCGCTCAGCAGTTTTACAATCGTTGTTTATGGCAGCTATACATTTTTTCATTGCGATGATCTATCAAGGGTTGCTGACGCTGTTGGTTTGCCGACTCCATGGCTGGTTCAAGGGGAGTTCTTTGGGGAGACTTGCCGAAGGATTAGGGGGACTTGTCCTGGTGAGTTTTGGTTTACGGGTTTTTCTGGAAAAACGGATATAAAACTGCCGCAGTTTTCCGCAGACAAAATTCAGCTAGAGAAGCTTTCCCCGGTTGGTAAAATAGCGATTGTAAGGGTTGAAACCACGCCGGTTCTTGCGGATTCCAATGATGAAAATATTTAAAATACTGAAAATTGGTACGCCGATAATCATCCCCACGATTCCATAGAGTTTCCCCCCCATGACAATCGCCAGAATGACCCCGAGAGGGTGAAGATTGGAGACCTTTGAAATGAGGATTGGAATGAGGATAAAATTATCAACAATGATCTGCGCAATCAGGACATAAACGCAAAGAATCCACCAGAATTGCCCCCCGACTCCCAGGTCTACCAGTGCAATCACCAGCCCGGGCATCATCCCGATCAGTGGCCCAATATACGGAACCAGGTTGGCAGCACCAGCAATAATTGCCAGGATCGGGGCATAGCGGATATCTGTTAATGACAGTCCCATCCAGATAACTACCCCAATAATCAACGCTTCTAAAATACGCCCCCGAATAAAATGAGACAGTTGCCAACTGATGTGGGCATAAATATCCAGAACCATTTCAAAGTAGCGGTTTGGGGTTAAGGAGACAAGTTTGCGCATGATCCGGCGGCTGTCGCGCAAGAAAAAGAAGGAAAACAGCGGGACCAGCAACAGCAGGCTGCCGAGTCGCATGGCAGAACGTGGCGTCTCTTTTAAAATAAAACCGAAGATATCCTGTGATACGGCACTCATTCGTTCAGCAAGGTTATAGTTTGTTATAAAGGGAAAATGTTCTTGGGCTGCCATTAATAAGCCGCTCAAATATTCAATAGCATGGCTGATATAGCGGGGAAAGTCGGCTTTAAGAGCCTGCATCATCCCCTCCCAATTAGGTGGGCCGATAATCAGCAGGAACAGGAAAATTGACGAGAACAGGAAAAAATAGACAATAAAAATGCTCAGGGTGCGGTTGACCTTTTCCCCTTCAAAATAATAGACAACCGGGTCGAGCAGATAAGAGACAATCAGCGAGATTAAAATCGGCAGAAACAGCCCTGCTGTTGCAGTTTTCAGCAGCGCAGTGACTGTGGAGGCAGAGGAATAGATGGCTATCCCTGATGCAATTGCCATTGTCAGTACCAGGTAGAGAACTGCAACTTGTGCACGGCTCATGCCGCTCTGATTACCCATCAGCTTGCTGCTTACGGTTATCAGCCAGCTGTTTTTTTAATGCTTCAAGCTGGAGACTGCATTGCAAAAGTCGATCACTGACAACCCGGTTTAAACCCAACATGATTTTTGCAGAAGGGGCTGGATGACGACGTACGGCTTCCAGCATATCGGTGCGAAATAATCCAACCAATACGGTGGCTTCAGTAGTGCGGGCAGAGGCACAGCGTGGTCGTGATGCGGTCAAGGCGATTTCGCCAAAGAAATCCCCCGGCTCAAGAAGAGCCTGTTCTGTCTCCTGACCGTTCTCGTCCCGGGTGTAAATTTGAACTTGTCCCGAGCGGATGGTATACATCCCCGAGCCAATATCCCCTTCGCTGAATATTAATTCATCGACTTCATAATTTCGCACATGGACGATATTTTCCAGAAAGGCCAGCTCCCGCTTGTCCAGTTCTTTGAACATCGGCATGGTGCTGAGAAAATAGGCCAATGTTTGTTCGTAACCACTGCTGCGAAAGATATTATTCCAAAATGGATTCACGATTATTCCTGTTTTGCATAGGGGCAGGTTGTGTGTCTACCCGGATCTCTTCATTGCATCGGGCGAACATATCGGTTCGTCTCTACAAATGGCTACCATTGGTATTATACCAATAAGTTTGGTGAAAAAGCCAAAGTTATAAACAGCTCTTTATCTTGGAGCTGTTCTTGACTATCCTGAGACAATGATTTCTATCGATCTAAAAAAATATCCACAGGCTCCTGGAGTCTATCTGATGTTTGGCGGCAAAGACGAAGTGCTCTATGTCGGTAAAGCCAAACAACTGCGGAGTCGCCTCCGCAGCTACTTCTCTGTTGGTGGGGACGGACGGTTGCAGATTCCGTTACTGATGGAAAAGGTTGTACGGATTGAAGTTATCATTACCGATACCGAAAAAGAGGCGTTGCTGCTCGAAAATACCCTGATCAAGAAATATCGCCCCCATTATAATATAGAGCTGAGAGATGACAAAACCTATGTTTCAGTCCGAATCGATCTGAACGATCCCTTTCCGATGATGCAGGTGGTGCGGCAGGTGAAAGATGACGGTGCCCACTATTTCGGCCCTTATTCTTCCGCTGCAGCGATTCGTGAAACGCTCAAGGAAATTTACCGGATATTTCCTTTACGCCATTCATCCATTGAGCGCTGTAGTAAACGGGGCCGCCCCTGCCTGTTCCATCAGATTGGTCAATGCAGTGCCCCCTGTCACGGGAAAATCAGTCAGTTGGATTACCGTAAGTTAGTGGATGGCGTCATTCATCTCCTCGAAGGGCGAGAATCGGAAGTCATCATCCGCTTGCAACAACGGATGATTCAAGCTGCGGAGGATATGCGTTTTGAAGATGCAGCACGGTTACGTAATCAGATTCGTGCCATCGAGAAGAGTGTCGAAAAGCAGAAAGTAACCGCTTATGGCGGTGGAAATCTGGATGTGATCGGTTTACATCAGGATGGTGGAGAGGTGGAGGTGACGCTGCTGTTCATTCGCCAGGGAAGGTTGATTGGCCGCCGGAGTTATCCTCTGGAATGGAAACTCGATCTCCCCGAATTACTCAGTCGGTTTTTACAGGAATACTACTCCAGCAAGGTGATTCTTCCCGAACAGTTGTTGCTCCCATTCGCGTTGGAGAGTGCCGATTTTCTGGGTGAATGGCTGAGTGAAAAGCGCGGCAGAAAGGTGCGCTTGTTGGCACCGCAACGGGGTGAGAAAAAGCGCCTCTGCCTGATGGCGCAGCGCAATGCTCGTGAGTCTTATCGCCAACGGGGACAACGGCAACAGGCACGTGAGAAGTTACTGGAAGAGTTGCAGGGGAGGTTTCACTTGCCATGTTTTCCTGAGCGAATTGAATGTTACGATATTTCGAATGTTCAGGGGGATCAATCGGTCGGAAGTATGGTGGTTTTGCTTGGGGGGGAACCTGCACCTGCTGAGTATCGCCGCTTCAAAATTAAAACGGTGGTGGGTGCTGACGACTATGCTTCGTTACGGGAAGTCCTGCAGCGTCGTTTGCAGCGTGGAGTTGAGGAAAAAAACCTGCCCGATATGATTTTAATTGATGGTGGTAAGGGACAGCTCGGGGTGCTGACGGCGGTTCTGGAGGAGTTTGATCTTGGTTCCCGGATCGGCGCTGTCGGGATTGCTAAAAGCCGGGTTATGGCGAATGTTCGTGGCAAGGTTGTCGAACGGAGTGAAGAGCGTTTTTTCCTCCCAGGCAGAAAAAATCCTGTCAGCTTTCGACATGGCTCGGCAAACCTGTTCCTTTTAGAACGATTGCGTGATGAAGCGCACCGGTTTGCTATCACCTACCATCGCAAATTACGCAGCAAGGCAAGCTTGCGTTCATCATTGGAAGATATCTCCGGGATTGGTCCGGCTCGGCGTAAGACATTATTAAAATATTTTGGCAGTCTGAAAAGAATCCGTTCCGCGTCCCTGGAAGAAATACAACAAGTGCCGGGGATGTCGGCAAGTTTGGCAGAAACGATTTTTCAGACGCTGCGGGGAAAATGAAAAAATAGCTTGGTTCAGATTTTTGACGCATTGAAAATTAATCGTACTCCTGGCAAAAAAAAGAGCCTCTGGAATTTTCCAGAGGCTCTTATCGGTTCATTTCTTTAAAAGTTCTACTCGACGGTCACTTGAGCATCTTCCATGATCAGGTCATACTTGTAGCCATAGCCAAAATCTTTATTGAGGGTCAGGGTGCCACTGACAAGTACCGTGTCGCCAACGCTCACCTGAACATTGCTGGTGACTGTCAGGTCGTGGGTTCCGGCATCCAGGTCACCGCTGCCATCCTGAA
>JAGGWI010000280.1 GCA_021157505.1 Desulfuromusa sp.
ACCGGTGATCTTTTTCTCGCTGTGGGGGAAACGTAGTGATATTCCGGTCTGGAGCTATCTGCTGAGCTTCGCCCTGGCGATTGCTGCCGCGGTACTCTACTTCACCGAATCGAGTGGCTACAGCCATCTCCTCGGTGATGCTCACAAGTACACCAAACTGCTCTATCTGACTATCACCGTGCTTGGCTTCGGTTGTCTCGGCTTCTGGGTCGGTGGCAAAACGACCGTTCGCGCTACGGAAGAGGAACCCACTGCATGAGTGATCAGCACGAACGCATGGATCTTGGTTGTTTGACCGGCCCGGTGCTGATTTTTGGTGGACCCTATAGCAACCTCGCCGCCACACAGGCGATGCGGCAGCGGGCCGAGGAGTTGGATATCCCGCCAAATCGGATTATCTGCACCGGTGATCTGATTGCTTACTGTTCCGAGCCGCAGGAGACCTTACAGCTGGTGCGTGACTGGGGCATTGCTGTAGTTCAGGGCAACTGTGAAGAGTCTCTGGGTACAGATGCTGCTGACTGCGGTTGTGGCTTTGAAGCGGGAACAACCTGTTCACTGTTGTCGGTCGAGTGGTATCAATATGCCACAGAAAAAGTAACAACCAATGATAGAGTTTGGATGAGTACCCTCCCAAAATCTTTATGCTTTGAGCTTGCCGGGCGTAGCGTCACAGTCGTCCACGGCGGCGTCAACCAGATCAACCGCTTCATCTTTCCCTCAACGCCAGAAACGGTAAAACGCGAAGAACTGGACTTGGCCGGAAGTGACATTCTCATTGGTGGACACAGTGGTATACCCAGTGGGGAGCTGGTCGGCCGCCGAGCTTGTCTCAATGCTGGTGTGATCGGCCTGCCTGCTAACGATGGCACCCGGGCTGGCTGGTACCTGCTGATCAGCTCTGAGGAGGAGCGTATCCATTTCAGCTGGCAGCGGTTGAGATATGCTGCTGAATTAACCCACCGGAATATGTGCGCTGCTGGTCTCAAAGCCGGCTACGCCGAAACGCTGCTCTCAGGACTCTGGCCCAGTATGGATGTTTTACCTGCAGCTGAAAGGGCTCGACGTGGAGAACCGATTGCGATGAGGCCTCTGGTATATTGAGATAACGGATGGAAGATCTTTATGAATACTTTGACTGTTCACAAGGTCATTTTTAGAACCGATGAACTATTTGAGTTGCAGCTTGAGCGCGGAACAGTTCAGTTTGAACCGGGTGCCTGTGTTGCATTGTTCAGCAACGGGACCGAATGGCGCCCCTACAGCATTGCTGCCGGAACCGGGGAAGGGATTCTGCGCTTTCTGATCCGGCGGGTTCCAGACGGTAAGGTCAGTCACTGGCTGGCGCAGCGCAAGCCGGGGGATAAGGTCCAGGCAAGTGCCCCTTTTGGCTGGTTCCGGCCCGGCCGCGCCGTTGCTGGAGCACGTTCTGTTTTTATCGCCACCGGAACCGGCATTGCCCCTTTTTTGAGCTACCTGCGCAGCAATCCTCAACAGGTGCCAGAGCTCTGTCTCTATGGGGTTCGTCGGCAGGCAGAGGCCTTCAACCTTGAGGAACTACAACGGATTGAGAATTTTTATCTGGCTCTGTCCCAGGAAGAAATCAATGATCATTTTTATGGGCGGGTCACCGGACTGCTGGACCAGATCCCTCTTGCTGATGACATCCACTACTATCTTTGCGGACTTGATACCATGATCGACGAGACCAGCAGTTGGCTCGAAAATCATGGTGTTGCCTATACACAGATTCACCGGGAGATCTTTTTTTATGAAGATGAATAGCTCTGACCAATGGCTCTACACCAGCCAGAATGAACCGCGTGGTTATATCCAGCCACAAACCCTCGAGGAACTTTGGTTTCATACCGGGACCAACTGCAACCTGCGCTGTCCCTTCTGTCTCGAAGGGTCCAAGCCGGGGGACAACCGGATCGAATTTTTGACCTTGGTTGATGCTCGACGTTTTATTGATGAGGCACTGGAACTTGGGGTCAAGAAGTTCTCCTTTACCGGTGGTGAACCCTTTGTCAATCCTGAGTTTATCTCGATCCTTATGGCGGCTCTTGAGCATCGTCCTTGTCTGGTGTTGACCAATGCGACTGAACCGCTGATGAATCAGATGGGTGAGATTCTCCCTTTGCGGGGTCAGCCGAATCCCTTAAATTTTCGGGTCAGCCTCGATCACCCGGATCCGGCCAAACATGATGAATCTCGTGGCAAGGGGAACTTTCGCAAAGCACTCGACACGTTGGGACGGCTCCACCGGGAAGGTTTTGGTGTGTCGATCGCCCGCCATATGCTGCCAGGTGAAGACAGCGACGCCGTTGATCGAGCCTATGCACCCTATTTCGAGACCGCCGGAGTGCCAGATGATCTAACCATCATCAAGTTTCCAGAGTTTCATTTGCCCGGCTCCCTTCCTCAGGTTGCGGAAATCACCAGAAATTGCATGACCCGCTACTTAAGTGCCGAACGCCGCGCCGAATTTATGTGTAATTTCAGCAAAATGATTGTTCGAAAGAATGGTCAATGTGGGGTCTACGCCTGTACCCTGGTCGATGATGTTGAAAACTATGATCTCGGCAAAACTTTGCACCAAGCGATGGAGCAACGCGTTCTCTTGGGACATCACCGCTGTTATTCCTGTTTTGCCGGTGGCGCCAGTTGCTCTGAAGGGAATTGAACGGTTCGAGATTGCCTTGCGGGTTGATCCCTGTGCGCTGTTGACAATCAATAGATGACCTGTTAAGTTGTCTATTAATAAACCGACCGGTCTGTTTTTTATGGAGCTGAGATTATGACAACAAAGGGCGAGAGAACCCGCGAAAAAATATTGGTAGAAGCAAGACTGGTATTTAAGCGCAAGGGTTTCGGTGCAACTACAATTAATGATCTTCTCAATGCCGCGGGAACGACAAAAGGAAACCTCTATTTTCATTTTGCTGATAAAGAAGCGGTGGGTCTGGAAGTTCTCAGGCGGGAACAACAATCCTTTTATCGGTTTCTTGATCAGGCTCTTGCAGGAAAATCACCCGCTGTCGGGTTGGATAACTTTTTCCGTAAAGCTCTGGAAAAACAATCTCAACAGGGTTTTGTCGGGGGTTGTCTGTTTGGCAATACCGCCCTTGAAACCAGCGATACGGCACCTGTTTTTGCCGGATTGGTTCAGGAGGTTTTTGCCGAATGGATGAGAAAACTAGAGCAAAAAATTGCCTCGGCACAGGTCGATGAACAAATTCGTACCGATATCTCTGCCGGTGCCCTTGCCGAACTGGTTGTCACAACAATTGAAGGGGGCATTATGCAATCACGCCTGCAGAAATCGGAAACACCCTTAAAACGATCTTTGGAAACCCTGAGAAGGGTTCTGGAGCTGAAAATAATGACTCATATCGAAATATAGAAAGGAGATCACCATGTCACGAATCTCAACAGTTGATCCTGCTTCAGTTGATAATCAAGTCGCGGAGATATTTGTAGAAATCAACGCAGCCTTTGGCCGGATTCCCAATTTATTTAAAACCTACGCTCACCACCCACCACTTCTGGAAGCAAACTGGTACAAGGTTAAACGGGTGATGATGGAGGGGGTTCTCCCCCGAAAAGTCAAAGAATCGATCGCAGTGCTGGTATCGAAGGATAATAGCTGCAGCTATTGTATCGCTGCCCATGAGGGGGCGTTACAGAGTATCGGGGTCTCGTCGGAGGAGATCAAGGTGATTGAAACTGATCTTGATCAGGCAGACTTTACCGCTAAGGAAAAAGCTCTTATCAAGTTGGCCCGTAAGGCCAATTCTGCCCCTCTGCAAGTGACTGATGCAGAGGTTAGAGCCGCGCGCACAGCTGGAGCTACAGATGCTGAGCTGGTTGAAGTTCTGGGTGTTATGGAAGTATTTACTGCATTCAATAAGTTTCTCGATACGTTTCAGGTTGAGCTTGGATAATTGTGTGACAATTTCTAAAAGGAAAGAGTTTATGAGTGGGCGGACAACGAAAATAATAATTCTAGCTGTCATTGCTGTTCTGGTTGCAAGTTTTTTCATCTTCGATCTGGGGCAATATTTGACTTTGGGTTATCTTAAAAGCCAGCAACAGGTATTTAATGACTATTACCTGCACAACCGTTTTTCTACTCTGCTGATCTATTTTGTTATTTACATTGTGGTAACCGCCTTGTCTCTGCCGGGGGCTGCGGTAATGACCCTTGCCGGAGGAGCATTGTTTGGCCTCTGGACCGCTGTGGTGGTGGTCAGTTTTGCCAGCAGTATCGGCGCAACTCTGGCCTTTCTGGTTTCCCGTTTCCTGTTGCGAGACTGGGTACAGGGAAAGTTTGGCGATAAGCTCCAGGCAATTAATGAGGGGATAGAAAAAGAGGGTGCTTTTTACCTGTTCTCCCTCCGCCTGGTTCCGCTCTTTCCGTTTTTTGTCATCAATCTGGTGATGGGATTGACCCCGCTCAAAACTTCCCTTTACTACATTGTCAGTCAGGTGGGGATGTTGGCGGGAACCTTTGTTTATGTTAATGCCGGAACCCAGATCGGCCAACTTGAAAGTGCGGGTGGAATCCTTTCCTTCGGGCTTTTAGTCTCATTTGCTCTCCTCGGTATATTTCCTTTGGTAGCGAAGCGGATTCTTGGTGTGTTTCAGGCGCGGAAAGTTTTTGCCGGACACCCGAAACCGCAAAAGTTTGATTATAATCTGGTGGTCCTGGGTGCTGGGAGTGGAGGCCTGGTCAGTTCTTATATTGCCGCTGCCGTCAAAGCAAAAGTGGCATTGATTGAAAAGCACAAAATGGGTGGTGATTGCCTCAACACCGGCTGTGTTCCAAGTAAAGCGCTGTTGCGGAGTGCCAAGATGTTGTCCTATGCAAAGCGGGCTCAGGAGTTTGGTTTTAAGAAAGCAGAGATTGATTTTGACTTTGCCACGGTGATGGAGCGGGTACAGCAGAAAATCGCTCAGGTAGAACCTCATGACTCAGTTGAACGGTATACCAGTCTTGGGGTCGAAGTGATTGAGGGGGAGGCAAAAATCACCTCCCCGTGGACGGTTGAAGTCAACGGGAAAACTTTGACCACCCGGAGCATTATTGTTGCTACCGGAGCCAGACCTTTTGTTCCGTCTATTGAGGGGTTGGAACAAATTGATTATCTGACTTCTGATAATTTATGGAAATTACGTGAACTTCCCAAAAAGCTGGTGGTGCTCGGCGGTGGTCCGATTGGGAGTGAAATGGCCCAGGCATTTGCCCGTTTGGGGAGTCGAGTGACGCAAGTTGAGATGGGTCCCCGGATCATCGGGCGTGAAGATCCGGAGGTTGGTGAATTTATTCGTCAGAAATTTATTGACGAGGGGATTCAGGTGCTGACTGAGCATCAGGCGCAAGAAGTACGGCTTGATTCTGGACGCAAGTGGTTGGTTTGCGAACATCAGGGTGAAAAAATTAAAGTTGAATTTGACCAACTGTTGATTGCCGTTGGCCGTAAAGCGAATGTAACCGGCTTCGGACTGGAAGAATTGGGGGTCGAGATCGCTCCCCGTGGAACCATTGCCAGTGATCCATTTTTACGCACCAATTTCCCCAATATCTATTGTGTCGGAGATGTTGCTGGTCCCTATCAGTTTACCCATACAGCAGCGCATCAGGCCTGGTATGCTGCAGTCAATGCTCTTTTCGGGCAGTTCAAAAGTTTCAAGGTTGATTACCGGGTGATCCCCTGGTGCACTTTCACCGATGCTGAAGTGGCCAGAGTGGGTCTCAACGAAACCGAAGCAAAACAACAGAAAATTCCCTTTGAGGTGACCCGTTACGGGATTGACGATCTGGATCGGGCGATTGCCGATAGTGAAGATCATGGCTGGGTCAAGGTGTTGACCAGACCCGGTTCTGATAAAATTCTTGGAGTAACCATTGTTGGCACCCATGCCGGTGACCTGCTGGCAGAATATGTTCTGGCGATGAAGTATAAACTTGGCCTGAACAAAATTCTCGGAACCATTCACACCTATCCGACATTATCTGAAATGAATAAAGCG
>JAGGWI010000137.1 GCA_021157505.1 Desulfuromusa sp.
CTACACATTGTTCCCGGTGATGAGATTTTCAAACCCGAAAATGTTCACGAGATTGAATTTCCGGGAATCGGCAAGGTAGAGGCCTACCCCAATGGTGACGCAGAACGGTATATTGAGATATTCGGTCTGGGCAAGAATCTTGTGGAGATGGGACGGTTCGCACTGAGATGGCCGGGACATTCTGAATTCTGGTACAAAATGGTGAAACTCGGTCTGCTCAGCGACACCCCCATCAGCGGTGTGGATACTAAAATATCACCGCGTAACTTTTTAACCCAATGGCTCACCCCGCGCCTTCAGTACACGGACAAACAAAGAGATCTTGCACTCCTCAGGGTTGAAGCATGGGGAATCAAGGATGGCAAAAAGGTCAAAATAATCTACGACTTGGTCGACTACCGTGACCTGTCAACCGGCCTTTTCGCTATGAATCGTACCGTGGGTTTCACCTCAAGCATTGGGGCACAGATGATTCTGGATGGAAAGATAAGCGGTGCCGGAGTGCTCTCCCCGGTTCGCCATGTTCCAGCTGAGTTATTCATGGAAGAGGTAAAGAAACGGGGAATGCGGGTCGACTATCGCGTCGAGGAGATGGTCTGACGATATGGACGGTATTGACAAAATGGCGCAGGAAACGTTAATCCAAAAGAGTGTCGGCAAACGGATCCATCAACTACGTAAAGAACAAAAACTTAATGCAGTCGAACTAGCGGAGAAAGCCGGAATTTCCCAAGGGCAACTTTCAAAGATCGAAAATGGCAAAGCCACCATCTCGATAAAGAACCTTGCTGCAATTTGCCGCGCACTGGATCATCCAGTCAGTGACTTGTTTCAGAATAAAGAGAGCACCGGGACCGGTCATCACCCTACAACCATTGTGACCGCCGTTGCTGGCCTTGAACATCAGGGGCTACACTGGTTTGAGCGGGAGATAGCCAGACATACCAATGGAGTCATAGCCCTGAACACCCTTGGCACTGTCCAGTTCGGCCCGGTTCATGAACAGATTGATCTGCTTTTAAACGGTGAAATTGACCTTTTTGTAGAGGAGCTGGTTCATTTTGACCAGATCGCCCCGGAACTCAAACAGTTCAACCTCCCCTATTGTTTTGCCAGTCAGGAAAAACGTCTGGCATTTCTACGCAGTGGCTATTTCAGGGAAAAAGTGACGAACGTTCTCCTTGAAAAAGGGATCTATTGTCTCAACCCAAGGTGGAATTGGAGCAGAGGGCTGGAAAGAGTTATCATCTCCAACCGACCCATTATCACCCCCGGAGATCTAAGTGGGTTGAGGGTGAGAATATACAAATCGAAAATTTTGAAAAGGTTTTGGGAAAAGATGGGTGCTATTCCGGTTTCCGTCCCCTACGCTGAAATACAATCGGCGATTGATTCCGGAAAAGTCGATGCTGTCCCTCTGTCTAAAGAGTTACTCTATCGCCAGAATCTCTGTCGCAATGCCAGATTCGTCACCAACCTTGGCGACCTTGACCGGATTATGGGGATTTTCATCACCAGGAAGAAGTACCTCTCTTTTTCAGCAGAAATTCAGCATTCGTTAAAAAATGCCTGTGACAGTGCTGGAGAGATATTTTCTACGAACGTCAAATCAGCTGAAAGTAAAAATGAAAGTCTCAATATGAGTTGTTTTGGGGCCGTGTATCTAAAAGTGGATCTGGAACCGTGGCGCCTTGAAACATTGCGAATAAGAAAAGAATTGATGGCAGAAAAGAGACTCTCCCTGAGCGCATGGGAAGCCATGGAAAATGCTTGTTAAGGGCCTTGAAATGGATATAAAAATCCCCCTCAATCCCCCTTTATTAAAGGGGGAAGTTTAAACGCTCCCCTCTTTGGCAAAGAGGGGTTGGGGGGAGATTCGAGAATCTGGGTTAGATACAATTACGCAAATTCTTAACCAGACACTACTTAATTCAGAAAGATACTATTCAAACAATATGATAGCAAAAGCAGAAACGACAACTCAGATACTGGCTCGGTTTGCGGGTGAGTTGACCCCCGATGACGTTCCACCCTCTGCTCTGGATATGGCAAAAAGAGCCCTTATGGATCTGCTGGCTGCTGCCATTGCCGGGAGGGAGACCATTTCGGCACATGCCATAGCAACCTCAGCCGGAACCATTTTTTCGAAAGGTGCTGCCACTCTCTGGTTCTCGGACAAAGCACTTACATCTCCGGGTGCCGCCTACGTCAACAGTACTCTGGCAAGTGTTCAGGATCTGGATGACGGCCACCGACAGGCGATGGGTCATCCCGGCGCATCGATTATTCCGGCGGCCCTCGCGGTGGCGGAAGAGACGCAGGCGAGCGGGATGGAGTTGCTGATCGCCATTATTGTCGGCTATGAGGTTGCGATACGGATTGCTGCGGCTAGAAACCTCAATTCCCTGGAAACTCTTGCTTCAGGAAAGTGGTGTCACTTTGGAGCAGTTGCAGCTGCAGGTCGGCTGCGCAAGATATCTGCCGATAAACTTGCTGAAGCGATGTCCATTGCGGGAGTTCAGGCACCGGGTCTTGCCGCTGCAAGGTACAGCAGTGTTACGGGAAACAGTGTCAAAGAGGGAATTGCCTGGGCGACACTGACAGCACTCTGTGCCCTAGAACCTGCGGAACAAGGTTTTACCGGTCCTCTGGATATTCTGGATAACCCTGATTATTATTTTCCGGAAAAGGTTGTTTCCGGATTAGGAAAAACATTTGCCATTGAGCAGATATATTTCAAACCCTATTCCTGCTGCCGCTGGAGCCACAGTGCTATCGATGCCCTCCTCGCTATTCTGGCGGAAGACAACCTTACGGCAAAAGAGATAACCGGGATAGACGTCCACCTGTTTGAGCGGGCTCTCAGCCTGGATAATTTTCCCGCTCCAGACTCACTGGAAGGGGCTCAGTACAGCATCCCTTTTTGTTTGGCAGTGGCCGCAATAGCCGGAGGGAAAGCACTTCTCCCCATGCATAAGGATCTTCTTTCCCGGGAAGGAATAGTCACACTAGCCCGCAAAATCCGGTTATTTGAAGATACCGATCTCACCGCCCAGTTTCCGGAAACGGTTCCTGCTCGAGTGGTCGCCCATGCGAGAAACAAAACTTATACCAAACTGGTAAAACATCCCGAAGGTGATCCGGACAATCCGATGCAATGGCAGGCACTTGAAAACAAATTCAGGCTTCTTTCTCAACCCTACCAGAATTCTTTTGACGTCAATAAGGTGATCTATGCGATTAAAAACATGGAAGGCGGGACAATCAATGCCCTTGTCGAAGCCATAGGGAAACCCATTTAATGACTTAAAATATGCTCTAGAAATTGGCTGGTCCGATCCCATTTAGGATTTTTCAAAACCTGTTCAGGAGGGCCCATCTCGACAATTTCCCCCTCTGCCATGAATATCACTCGATCAGCAACTTGCTGGGCAAATTGCATTTCGTGAGTAACACACAGCATCGTCATTCCCGACTTAGCTAGATCGATCATGACATCCAGAACCTCTTTAATCATTTCGGGATCCAAAGCAGAGGTTGGCTCATCAAACAACATAATTCGTGGTTCCATGGCCAGAGAACGAGCAATCGCAACCCGTTGTTTTTGCCCCCCCGATATTTGCCCGGGATACTTATCTGCCAGATCAGCAATTCCCACTCGGTCCAGTATGGCAGTTGATTGCTCGATGGCTTTAACTTCAGGAATTTTACGCAGCCAGATTGGCCCGAGGGTGCAATTTTCCAGAACCGTCAGGTGGGGAAACAGGTTAAAATTTTGAAACAGCATGCCCACATTTGTACGGATAATATCGGCACTTTTTTTATCATTTTCCAGTTTTTCGCCAAAGATCGATATTGACCCTTCCTGATGTTTTTCCAGATGATTAATACAGCGAATCAAAGTTGATTTTCCCGATCCCGAAGGACCGCAAACAACAATAATTTCTTTTTCTGGAACAGTCAGTGAAATATCTTTCAAAACATGAAAATCATCAAACCATTTATTCAGGCCGCTGATCTCGATTGCAATTCTGCCAGACATCTCATCTCCAGATAGTTTTTTTTCCGCTTCATTATTCATTTTATCTACTTTTCTTTAACTTTTTTTCCAGTCGATGACTGTATTGCGACATGGAGTAACAGAAAACAAAAAACAATATAGAAATGGCGATCAACGGTTCAGTGTGCAGACCCAGCCAGTTTTTATCAATGGAGATATTTCTGGCCATCAACATAATATCAAAGAGTCCGATGATTGATACCAGAGTTGTATCTTTGAACAAACTGATAAACGAAGTGACAATATTGGGAATCATGGCTCTTAATGCCTGGGGCAGAATAATAAAGGCCATGGTATACCAATACCCCAAGCCTACTGATTTAGCCGCCTCAAATTGACCCGGAGGAATCCCCTGCAAACCACCTCTCACTGTTTCTGCCATATAGGCACCGGCAAATACGCATACAGCCACAAGCACTTGAGCCAGTTTGTTAAGTTGTATCGTATTAGGAAAGAACAACGGCAGCATGGTCACGGACATGAATAAAAC
>JAGGWI010000271.1 GCA_021157505.1 Desulfuromusa sp.
GGATACTGAAGATATCATCGGGCGTCTTGCTGGACTTGGTGACAAAGCCTACTTGATTGGTGAGATAGCCAAAGCAGAAAAGCCACTGGTTGAACTCGTCTGAATCGAGCTTAACGGTTGCAGAAGGCAGGAACAATGAGTGCAAAACAAAAATTACGCTTAGCAATCCTGGCTTCGGGTAGCGGCTCAAATCTTCAGTCAATCATTGATCAATGCCAACAGGGCTTACTGGATGCTGAAATTTGTCTGGTTATCAGCAATAACCCAGAGGCGGGAGCTCTGAAGCGAGCGGCGCTGGCCGGGATTGAAACTATCTGCATCAATCACCGTGAATTTGACAAACGGGAAAAATTTGATCAGGCGGTTGTAGCCACTCTGGAAAAAGTCGGGGCTGAACTGGTTGTTCTGGCTGGTTTTATGCGCATTATTTCTACACTTTTCCTGCAGGCCTTTCCACAGAGAATCATCAATATCCACCCCTCTCTGTTACCATCATTCCCGGGATTACATGTCCAACTGAAAGCGATTGAATATGGTGCAAAATTCTCTGGCTGCACGGTTCATTTTGTCGATACTGGAGTTGACACCGGTCCAATTATTGTTCAGGCCGTGGTACCAATACTGCATGATGATTCCGAAGAGACCCTTGCGGCACGTATTTTGGAGCAGGAGCACATAATTTACCCACAGGCAATTCAGTGGATTGCTGCGGGGAGAGTAAAAATTATTGATCGGCAAGTAAAGATTCTAGAGAGTGAACCGCCTGCAGCAACCCTCATTAATCCCCTTCCCTCTAACGGCTAAAGTTAAATACCATGCACCCGATTCTCGTCAGCAGTTGTCTCCTCGGTTTACAAAGCCGCTACGATGGTACCGATAATTATTCGCAAGCGGTCGTTGACTTCCTTGAACAGAATCAACTCACCCCTATTCCGGTTTGTCCCGAGCAATTAGCTGGCTTATCGACACCGCGACCAAAGTGTTGGTTCAGCCATGGTGACGGGGTTGCGGTTCTTACCGGCAAAGGTGAACTCAACAATGAGGAGGGTCAGAATGTCACAGAAACTTTCCTCCATGGGGCACAGGAATGTCTTAAAATTGCCAAGCTCACCCACTGTAAACTGGCAATTCTGCAACAACGTAGCCCATCCTGTGGATCACAAAAAATTTATTTAAAAGACAAACTGGTTGAAGGGGTTGGTGTCACCGCTGCGCTACTACATAAAAATGGTTTGGAAATCTTCAGTAATGACAATTTACCCACCAAAAGCCCCTGAAACTATTTGCATCCATAAACAATACATGCTATTAATGCGCGTTCGAATCTTTCAGGAGGAATGACGAAATGTCCAAACAATGTGAAATCTGCGGGAAAAAACCTGTAACCGGAAACAATGTCAGCCACGCACACAATAAAACCCGTACCGTGTGGAATCCAAATTTGCAAAAAATAAGGGTTAACCAGAATGGTTCGGTTAAAACGATAAAGATCTGCACTCGCTGTATCCGTACGGGTAAAGTACAAAAGGTCGTTTAAGTTCGATCTTGCAAAAAATTCAAAATCAAAGGGATGGCCATTGCGACCATCCCTTTTTCTCGTTACAATTCCCCCTTGAATCAACCCAGATAAGCAACCGCATCAATCTCAACCAACGCCCCCTTGGGCAAAGCAGCGACTTGTACTGTTGCTCTTGCAGGAGCAACCTCACCACAAAAACTGGCATAAATTCCATTAACGACGGTAAAATCTCCCAAGTCAGTCAGATATATTGTTGTCTTTGCTACGGAGTTAAAATCAACTCCGGCAGCAACTAGAACCTGCTTTAAATTTTCCAGAGATTGCCTGGTCTGTTCCTCGACACCACCAGCCACCAACTCACCCGTTTCAGCAACCAACGGAACCTGCCCCGAACAGTAGAGAAAATCACCAACCTTTATCGCCTGAGAGTAGGGGCCGATGGCTGCCGGAGCTTTAGCTGTCTCAATTTTAGTCAATTTCATAAACACCTCCTGAAAAAGTTTTCAAAACTTCGATTTAATTCCTTATTCTCTCAACCCGAATCACACCTTTGACTTTTTTAACCTCACGAATGACACGATTCAGATGTTCGAGGTTCTCAACATCAATCTCAAATAGATTTGTCCCTTGCTTATCACCACGGGCATGAACACTGGCACTGCAAATATTGGCATCAGCATTTGCAATCGCCCCGGAGATGCCCACCAGCATCCCTTTCTGGTCAGAACAGATCACTTGAATCTTAACCGGTCGCGTTGTCTTGCGCTGCATATCCCACTCTATATCGACTCTGCGCTCCGGTTCACTGGCGAGAACCTGAGGACAATTTTTCGCATGAACAGTCAATCCCCGTCCTCGTGTAATAAAGCCGGTAACGGGCTCTCCAGGGAGAGGATTACAGCAATTAGCGAAACGAACCATCACGTTGTCGATGCCACCAATCAAAATAGAACTTTGTGGCTTGCGGCGTGCAAACCGTTCAAGCACCTTGCCAAGCGGGCCGGGCTTGCCGGGTTGTCGTTTCTGTTCTTCTTTGGGGAGAGCACTGGAAACGACCTGACCGGCAGAAAGTTTTCCATAACCAATTGTGGCAAAAATATCTTCAGCTGATTGAAAACCAAACTCACCAATTGCCCGTGAAAAGCTCTCCAAAGAGAGTGCTCTTTTTAAACTATACTGGTGTTTTCGCAGTTCTTTCTCCAATAGCTCACGACCAATTTCGATACTTTTCTCACGCTGTTCCGCCTTAACCCATTGCCGTATTTTGTTACGTGCTTTGGGTGTTTTTACAAACGAGAGCCAGTCTTTACTCGGGGTCTGGTGTGCCGATGTCAAAACTTCAACAATATCACCATTTTTAAGCTGAGTTTTTAAAGGAGAAAGTTTACTGTTAATTCGGGCACCAACACATTGGCTACCAACATCCGTGTGCACAGCATAGGCAAAATCAATAGGACAGGAACCTTGCGGCAATTCTTTTACGTCGCCATTCGGCGTAAAGACATAGACCTCTTCAGGAAAGAGATCTATGAAGGAAGTTTCCGACGCACTCCATTCCGTACTGACATCACGCTGCCACTCCAGAACCTGGCGGAGCCAGTTGAAACGCTGATCATCCCGACCAGTCACAGCAACAGCACCACTTTCTTTATATTTCCAGTGTGCCGCAACCCCTTCCTCAGCAATCCGATGCATTTCACGAGTGCGGATCTGTACCTCCATCCGCTCAGCAAAGGGGCCAATTACTGTTGTGTGCAAAGATTGGTACATATTTGATTTCGGCATGGCGATATAATCTTTAAAGCGGCCAGGAATCGGCTTCCAAGTCGCATGAACCAAGCCTAAAACCTCATAACATTCGCGCACAGAATCAACCAGGACCCGGAATGCCGTCAAATCATAAATTTGATCCAGGCTAACACCGGTTCTTTCCATTTTGCGATAGACAGAATAAAAATGCTTGAACCGGCCAGTGACTTCACCCTGGATGCCACTCTGCTCCAGCAGCCCATGAAGCTGCTCACGAACATCAGTCACATATTCACTACGCTCTGCTTTATGCGCCGTTATCCGCTGAGTGAGTGCTCTATATTTTTCTGGTTCAAGAACCTTTAAAGCCAAATCTTCCAATTCACCTTTAAGCCAACTGATTCCTAAACGGTTAGCCAGGGGAGCATATATCTCCAAAGTTTCTCGTGAGTAAGCGACCTGTTCCTGCTCCCGACGATAACCAATATTGCGCATATCGCTTAAACGAACAGCCAGATAGACAAGAATCACCCGCAGATCACGGGCCATGGCAACAAACATTTTGCGAAAACTCTCCACATGTTGCTGATTACTCTGGCGATAGGGGATGTTGCTGATTTTATTTCCGATATCGATAAGGTTCAGAACTTCCTGACCAAATTCAGCTTCCAGTTCCTCTCTGGTCACCCGACCAGGGGCAAGAGAGTTCTGTAAAATACCGACAACCAGGGTTGTTTCATCGACTTTTAAGCGGGCGAGGATAGATGCGACTTCAAGGGAGTGTTGAAGACAATCGAAGTCAGCGGGAGCATCCTGACCATGATGAGCGCGGATACAAAAATCACGGGCTCTAATCAGGAGTTTCTGATCAACCTGCGGGGAATAGCCCTGCAGCTCTTCAATAATATCTTCTATTTTAAGCATAGACGCGTCCGGAAGAAAAATATCCGATTCAACGTACAGAAAGAGAGCAACCTAGATTCCCCCCTTTCCCATTATCCAACCAGAAAAGGGGGGGAAATATCAGCTACTCTTGGTGGGTATTTCAAACTCAACACGATTCGCTGCAATTTCACGCAAAGCAACCACAATTTTTTTGTTGCCTGATTTATTCTCTATCAAGGGTTCCGCCCCCCGATACAACTGTTTAGCCCTTTTAGAAGCAACCATGGCTAACAAAAATCGATTGGGTATAACATCCAGACAATCTTCTACGGTAACACGTGCCATCTATTTATCTCCCTTAACAGTAAACTTATCTAACAAGTATGCAGTACGGTGACTACGACAACGTTCTGCAGCAATAATTGCTAACATCCTATCCCGAGCTAATACTATATCATCATTGACGACCAGGTAATCATACCAGAGTGCTTGTGAAATTTCCTGCTTAGAATTTTCCAGGCGTCGTCGGATAACATCTTCATCATCAGTGCCACGAGCACGTAAACGTTTTTCCAATTCAGCATAGTCTGGTGGTAAAATAAAAATGAACACCCCTTGCTGATAATTTTTTTTAAGTTGTACAGCCCCCTGACAATCGATATCCAGTAATAAGTCAATCCCCTGCTCTGCAGCATTTTTCAATGTCTGCAACGAAGTTCCATATAAATTACCATGGACCTCAGCCCATTCGGCCAACTGCTGCTGTTCAATCTTTTTTTGGAAAGCTTCGGGTTTGATGAAATGATAGTCAACACCATCCTTTTCCCCACCACGCTTTTTCCGAGTTGCAAACGATATAGATTGCCGCAAATCGGGCAGACTGTCAATCAATTCTCGACAAAGTGAAGATTTACCCGCCCCTGAAGGGGCTGACAGAATAAATAGTATTCCCTCTCTCCGAGATGACTTATTCAATGTTCTGTACCTGACTATAAATTAACATATATTACCTCAATATCTACCGTGAGTTACAATACTATCACAGAAAGAAAAATGCCACCCTGTCACCACTGATCCAAGCTGTTCGACGCTGAAATAACTTTCCTAAGGAAGCAGATAATACGTGGTCAGGAGGTAAATTTCAAAATAAAAAATTACGGTGGCAAACCTTTCCTCTCATTGACTGATCGGCTATGTAAAAAATGGGATTGGTTGAAGCATCTGAAATGTATTTGGTGCAGCAAGGAACTGTTTGAACGGCAATAAAGTGATACGTAGGATCAATACGCTAAAAAAACAGTTACTTCATAGCAAGACTTGGACTAAATCATCATACCTGATTTATTGAAGAATAGACTTGTTCCATCTGGCAGAAGCAGAGCTCCCCTTATGTACAAGACGCTCAATTTGAGATTTTCTTTGGAGTAATTCCAGATCCACGAAACCGATACGCCAGTATGCATATTATACTGGAAAATCGTATGGATTTCACGCATGTACGCACAAGGTGCAAACGCCCTCACGGATTCATATTTTAGAGCGCCGTTACAGAGTCGCCAACGTCAACTTACTGGTACCCACCCTTCATTCAGTCAGGCTTTCGAAAAGCAGGGCAACAGCCTCGGCACCTGGGTCATTATGGCCTTTCAGTCGGTCTTCGGAAATATAGCTGGCGCGACCAGCCTTGGCCTTGAGTATCTCAGCAGTGTGGTCGGCACCAGCGCGCGCAGCTTTCGCAGCGGCGGCAAAGCCTTCGGGCAGAGCATTAAGCGCGGGGGTAAGGGCGTCTATCATGGTTCGGTCACCAGGGCGGGCACCGCCCACCTCCTGCACCCGCGCCAATCCAGATTTTAGAGCCTGCACATTGGTCTGACCACTGGATGTGGCATCCCCTACAGCCGAGAAAAAGATCGCTAATAACACCCCGGATGAGCCGCCCATGGTCTGACTCAGCTCAAGACCAATGGCGCGGTACAGCTGAGTTAAATCCGCCTGCGGCAGTCTGGGAATCGCGCCTTTCAATGCTCGTGACGCTCCCGCCAGGGTCGAGCCCGTGTCTCCATCCCCCGATTGTGCATCCAATGCATTCAAAGCGGGTTCGGCCTTGATGAAAACATCGCAACAGCGCCTGATGAACTTGGCTGTCGCCGGATCGGCCGAGGGGATTGGCTTGATCGGGGTCAGTCCATCGGGAAGGGGGTGAATGACCGGAGTGTCAAGGGTCCGGCAGCCGGGCCAGCTGCCCATCTCCACTGGGGCTTGCAGCAATGCCAGGTCATCACCGCTCACCGGCATAAGCGACACCGAAAATCCGCGCATATCAAGTGAGGTCATCATCGGAGCCGGGCCGACCAGATATTGGATACCTTCGATAATATCGGATTTGGCCAGTTCTTTGGCTAAAACGGCCATTTCCAGTGGAGTCGTCCCACCCAGATTATTGAGCAGTGCAACCAAAGGTGCGCTTCCTGCATGGGGTTTCAGCCTCTCCAATACCAGCGACATCGCATCGTGTGCACCGACAAAATCGACCAGTTCAATCCCCGGTTCCCCGTGAATCCCCAGACCCAGTTCTGCCTTGCCAGCTTCGATCCGCACCTCTTTGGGTGAACCTGGAACCGTGCAGGTGTCCAGTGACATGCCAATGCTGCAAACATTGTCAATCACCCGCGTTGCCGCAGCACAAACCGTGTCCAGATCGGCGCCCGCTTCGGCCAACGCACCAGCAATCTTGTGGACAAACAGTGTTCCTGCCACACCGCGGGCCTGTGGCAGATCCGGCAGGGCGATGTCATCATCCACGATCACCATGGCAACCTTAATACCGTAAGCTCGCGCCCGTTCCGCCGCGAGACCGAAATTCAGCCGGTCACCTGTGTAGTTTTTAACAATCAGCAAACAGCCGGGCGGGCCGGAAACAGCCAGAATACCAGCAAGTACCGCATCAACCGAGGGCGACGCAAAAACATCGCCGCACACAGCGGCAGTCAACATTCCCTTACCGACATAACCCACATGGGCCGGTTCGTGTCCCGAGCCTCCACCTGACACCAATGCCACTTTTGATTTATCCCAATCGTTGCGCAGGACTACCTTGATGTGGGGAAAGCCGTCCAGCCGTGCCAGCCGCCCCCTAGCTGTGAGAAGATTGCCATCAATCGCTTCGATCACCAGGGTTTCCTTGGTATTGATAAACTGTGCCATGATAGGTCTCCTAACTTTTTATGCGCTCGCCGTTGGCGCCAAAATAAAGTGGGGATTGCGGGGTGATTCTCAGGCAGTCGCCCGGTTGGATGTGCGTGTGTGCCTCGGTCAGGGTGATCAGGTCCAGATCGTTGATCTTCAGGTGTAGCCGGGTTTGATCGCCCAAATGATCTACCCGCACCGCCTGTGCCTCATGGCCCTCACCCAAGCAGATATGCTCGGGACGTAAGCCAATGCTGGTAGCTCCTGTAGGCGCGCCAGGGAAAAGATCAGCAGGTAGAATATTGATTTTCGGCGAACCCAGCCGGCTGGCTGCGTAAATGCTGACCGGGTCTTCGTAAATCTCGCGCGGGGTACCAAATTGCACCAGTTTCCCATGGTCAAGCACCCCAACATGGGTGGCCATTGTCATTGCCTCAGTCTGATCGTGGGTGACGTAAAGCATGGTCGCACCAAGACTGGCCTGAATCCGCTTCAGCTCGATGCGCAAATCCGAGCGTAGCTTGGCATCGAGCGAACTGAGTGGCTCATCCATCAGGTATACGCGCGGGTTGCGGACCAAGGCCCGCCCGATCGAGACTCGCTGCATTTCCCCGCCCGATAGCTCGGTTGCCTTGTTGTCGAGTTTGTGAGAAATCTGCAGGGTTTCAGCGACTTCACCCACCTTGCGCACGATCTCCTCAGCGGAGGTGCGCAGTATCGGCGATTTCAGCGGAAA
>JAGGWI010000154.1 GCA_021157505.1 Desulfuromusa sp.
ATTTACATCTCCAAACGTATTTTCAGACCACTCAAGAGCTTCAGCCTCCCTGACCTGATCCGCCCCCATTGCTTCATAAGCGGCATACATATCCTTTTTAACTACATGCGGACGCACCAGATCTTCTATAAATCGACTGATTTTACGAGGCCCGACAACCGACCGCAAACCGTCATAAACCTCTTCATCTATAGTCACAGTGAGTTTTTTTTGCATAGAAATAACTCCTCAATCACTACACGTATACTACACGTGTAACGCTCTCACAACAAGAAATTATTGCAACATTTCTATTGTCCTGTTTGTGGCTTTATGAACACTTGATCAAGGTCACAGACAACATTAGCCGCAGATAAAAGCTGATAGGTCAAAGACTTTAAGCCTGTTTGTTACAGGTTTCAACATCAGACCTTATCAGATTTTATCCGCGGCTAAAGAGATTTGGGAACGAGGTATATTGTCCGCAGTTGTCCGTATGCTTCTGTGGCAAATTACTCAACCCCTACCAGAACTGCCAGAATCCCGTCTGCAGCACATAAATCCCCAACACCAGATTGGTGACTGCATGGGCAAGAATGCACTGGTAAATACTCTTGGTCCAATAGAGGAGCAGACTATAAGAAGCCCCCGCCATAATCCCGGCCAGAAGTAGATTGTGCTCCAGACCAAACAGAACGGCACAGATCACAAAAGAAGTGAGGGTATAAGTACCGATACGAACGCTGCTGAAATCAGCCGTGATAATATAGCGCAACATAAAGGAGCGCCAGAACAACTCTTCCATGATTGGAACCACCAGTGCTGCACCAAACAGACGGGAGAAAATCATGATGTTGCGAGTACCGGTATCAGCGATCAAAAAAGGGTCAAAACCCTTGTTCTCACCAAAGGTGGCAATGCCCCAATCCATATTGATCCAGAGAACAAACACCAGCAGGCCGAGAAGAATACTACCCACTGTATGGGTCATATTCTTAAAATCAGCAAACTTCAGCTCTGTATACCCACGCCAGAAAAAGAGCAGAAGACCGATCACCAGCACTGTTTTCAGAGGATAGAGGTAAAGCATCTGCTGCGGGCTCAGTTCCAGCCATCCTTTTACAACTGTCCATTCCAATATCTGCTGCAAGCCAATAAAAAGCATAAATACTGCAAAAGGAATAATTCTGACCCAACCTGCTTTACCCATGTATCTCTCCAGAAATATTTAAAGACTATCCGGTCTAATTCGCCTGCTTCCACACAGTTGTCACCTGCTGTGCTTCTTCCATAAATGCCGTAAAATCATTTTCCAGCTCGTCACGCCACAACTCCAGTTGAGGAAAACCGGCGGCTATTGGAATTTTATGCTTAATCCGCTCTTCCAGCCTCTGCAACACTCTCTGCACAACTTCGGGCTTGCGATAAGCGGTGAGCCAATCGTATTCGATCATCCGGGGCAATTGCTGCTGCAATCCCGGACTGAGTAAATCATAACAGGATTGCAAACCGCGATAAACATCCTGTGAAAAAATGGCCAGAGACTGCTCTGAATACTCATCCCAACGACAAGCCAGAAAGTGATCATAAAACACATCAACCAGAACACTTCTGGCATAGCGAAAGCGGGGATCCAAGCGCCGCCTGCTGGTCTGAAAAATCTCGCTCCGCTGGGTCAAGCTGTCGATATGACGATGCAGCTTCAGATGTCTGGATAATTCTTCAGGAAATGTAGCAGGAACGGCCCCCTTGACAAAATCCCCCATGAGCGAGCCCGCCCAGGCAAGCGGAGTTGGGTCAGAAAAATAGAGATGAGCCAGATAATTCATCGTTGCAGAATCAGGATAGCAACTTGATCTGATTTTCTATCGCATCCAAAACCCGCTGATGACTGTGACCGGCAGATAATAAATAACGGAACAACTCCAACATTGATTGCTGCTGTCCGGAGTGACTAAAACGCTTTACCAACATTTCAATCCGGCTTGACAGCCCCGATTCCTCGGTTGTCAACAGCCCGAAAAAATGTGCGGCATTCTGCCAATCTTTTTGATCGCTATAGAGACACACCAAACCTGCGGTAGGAAACATATCCTCACCAAAATCCAGTGCTTTCAGATAACTCTGTTCCGAATCAGCGAAGCGGCCCAGATTAAAATAGGCATCGCCCATTCGTGTGTGCAGAGTTTGGGTCCCCTCCGAATGAGGTAAAATTTTCTGCCAGATTTCAATCGCCTTATCATATTGGCGATTCCAGCGATAACAATTTCCAAGGCCATAGAGGGCGTAGGGATTTTCGGGGTCAACCCGCAGTGCCCGCTGAAAATAACCTTATGCCCGATCAAAATCAGAAATTCGCCAGCAGAGCTTACCAATGATAGTTAAAATGTGCAGTCCATTCTCATCAAACTTGAGAACTCTTTCGTAAGTGTCAATCGCCTCTTCATATTTACCCAGACGGTGCTGCAGATCAGCCATACCGGTCAGAGCAAACCGATCACCGGGAGAAATCTTCAGAATCTGACGATAAGCATGTTCAGCACGCTCAAACTGCATCAGCACCTTGCAGCTGTCAGCAACCCGGGTCATAACAAATTTATCCTGTGGCCTTAATACCAGATACCTGTCCCATAACTTAATTGCTTCCTGATGACGGTTCAGCTTTTTACACACATCACCTAAGCCGCGCAGTGCAAACAGATTATTTCGATCAACCTCCAGCAACAGACGATAGCAACGGTCGGCCTCAGAAAAATCACCCGTTTCACGACAGACATCCCCCATTCCTGACAGCAGATAGGGATTTTCCGGCTCCATTTCAAGACCTGTACGGAATAGTTCTTGAGCTTCAATATACTGGCGGGAACGGAGCTTCTGCCGTGCTTTTTTGGAGATATCAATCACCGAAGGTTGTTTTTGATGCTTATCCCGGGGATTTTCGTTCTCTGACTGAGTCACTGTTTTCTCCTCTTTTTTCATTTAACTGGAAATGTACTTATCTCCAGGCTTAATCTTGCTGACCGTAACTGTTGAATTTCATGACAACTTTCTTCATCTCTTCAGCATCCACCAGAACAGGTTGACCGAGTGATTTCGTCTGATAGTAGATTCTTGCAACCAACTCAATCTCCTCAGCAACATTGAAGCAATTTTTCATATCTTTACCAACGGCCACCAAACCATGATTTGCGAGCAGCACAGCATTGTAACTGCCAATACTGGCAATAATATTAGCAGCCAACTCATCGCTGCCAAAAGTGGCGTAGGGAGCCAGAGGAACCTTATCCCCAGAAAAAGCAATCAAATAATGGACTGCCGGGAGCTCCCAATGGAGGCAGGCCAGCGTCGTTGCATAGACCGAATGGGTATGGACAACCGACGTGATTTCGTTACGAGCCGCATAAAGAGCCAGATGAAAACCCAACTCACTTGAAGGCTTACGCTCCCCTTCAACCTTCTGACCCGCTCGATCAACTACAACAACATCGGCAACTGTAACAGCAGCATAATCGATACCGCTGGGACTGATAGCAATCAGATTATCCGCAGGCGAGAGGATGCTCAAGTTTCCACCACTCCCCGTGGTCAAGCCAGAGCGGATCATTTTCAAACCATAATCGACGATCTGCTGGCGTTCCGATAACATCAACATAGTTATACCCTGAGAAAATCAATCAGACCGATACGCCAGCCTGAACTATTGGGACAATACAGCTGCAATATCAGTGTCGGGCAGTTCAAGTTTGGCAATTTGAACCTCAAGACGTTTTTGATCCAGCTTTGCCAACAATGGAGCAGCTTTGCTCTTGAAATCTGCAAGACGTTCCTTGCTGATCGATTTGGCTGCAGGAACTTTAAGTCTGCCGGGATTAATCGGTGCTCCATTAAGGCGCATCCGAAAACA
>JAGGWI010000006.1 GCA_021157505.1 Desulfuromusa sp.
AAAAACAACTGGATGCTCAAAAGATGCTGACCATACTTCTTCAGTTTATGGCTCTTATAATCACTGATTTGATAGGTAGTGGATTTACAAAAAATAAGTTTATTTCTGACCAGCAAACGCTGATCGGTTAACGCATAAAAAATTTCATCCCAACGCAAACGTGCCAGAGCCAACTGTCCTGGTCCGATAAAAAATGCGCCTATGGCTAACAAAAATGGTGCCACCGCCAACCACCAGGAGTACCCCTGATAATAGACCAGTTGAACACCAATCATTAGCCAGAAGCTACAGGCTAAAAATAGAGCCGTCCCGAATGCTGCCTGTAGCCAATGGCGAAAAGTGTAGCAGCGTGGCGCCGGTCGCCCCTGCCAGAGGATGGATTCACCTTCCTCCAAAGACCATGGAAAACTTTTTTGACTCATTTTGATAGACTCCTCAAACGGGTTGCCGCAGCTTTTCCTAATTTACTATTTTTGTCCACCCGGACAACAGCCAGGTAAAGTTGTCGTGCTCGCGGCTGGTTCCCCTGCGCTTCCTCAGCCTCACCCAAAAGAAATGTCCCCTCAAGGGTCGGCAGTAGTTCAATCGATGTTTCCAGCTGAGCAATTGCTTTCGACAACTGCTGTTTTTGTAGATAAATATAACCTAAACCCAATCGGGATTTGTAATAATCTGGATCAGAATTCACCGCTTTAAGTAAATAGCGCCGGGCAGGAACAATATCCTCTTTCCGTAGGTATGCCATTCCCAGACCTGTCAGCAAGAAACCATTCTCTGGATCTTTTTGCATCGCTTTATGGTAGGTCTCGATGGCACGATCCAGCTCTCCCTTTGCCTCAGCCGTGCGTGCTTGCTGGTAGAGTTCATGAGCTTCTGGATAAGTCTCACTCAACTGCTGCAAAGCCCGATTATTTATAATTGTGCTCTGTTGGATTGTAACTTCCGTTGACATGGGATCATTCCGATCAACCGGCGGATTCACAGCACAGCTGGTCAATAAAAGAATAAAAACCAGCAACAGTGGGCAGATATGGTATATTTTCAACGTGAAACTCCGGTGCAGATAGTATTTCATCCTCATAACCCCACAACACTAAAGGAGTCTTGATGCTTTCCAAAACTGAGGCAAAAACTCTGTTGAAAATTGCTCGAGAGACAATTATTCACCAGATCAAAGGGGAAGATTATAGCCCGACTCCAAGAGAAGAAGAAGCCCTCAATCAACAATCCGGCTGTTTTGTAACAATCAAACAGAATGGACAGTTACGCGGTTGTATCGGAAATTTTCAGTCTCAGCAACCACTATTCCAGGAAGTTGCTACCATGGCTGTCGCGGCTGCAAGCCAGGACCCACGCTTTCAACCCATGAGTCGAGATGAACTGGATAACTTCAGTTTAGAAATTACGGTTCTATCACCACTCGAAAAAATCGATGATACCAACCGGATTGAAGTTGGCACCCACGGGATTTATATCATAAAAGGACATAATCGAGGGGTATTGCTGCCACAAGTCGCCACCGAATATAGCTGGGACAGAGAAACTTTTCTTCGTCAAACCTGTTTAAAAGCAGGGCTGTCTGAAAACTCCTGGCAGCTTCCAGATGCAGATATCTATATTTTCAGCGGCCAGATTATTCACGAATAAAAGGTGAAGTAAAGTCGAGGCAAAAGACACAACTACTCGAAATAAATACAAACTTACCCACAAATCTTCCATCCATCTCAACGAGAAAGGGCCCATCAACGGATGAGCCCCTTCTTAAATCATTTATATGGTTATTGTCTAGCCTGCTTCGCGCTCTAGACCTTTTCTGATCATATAGAAATAATCAACCAAAGCTCCATTTTCTTCCACTGACAATGATTCTAAACCGTTCTTGTGCATAATATTGATAATCAGGTGCCAGGTATCTCTGGTAAACCCGGGCTTTTCCGGATCAGCAACAGAGTCATGACAGGAAACACAATACTTGTTGTTCAGTGCGTAACCATGCATCTGATCTTTCGTGCTCATGGCATAACTGCTGGCAACAAAAAAAGCTACAATACAGATCAAACTAATCAAAACCTTTTTCATATACTCCTCCTTAATTTAATGACTACAGCTACATGCTCCGTTCATAGAGCAAACAGCATCTATGTGCGCAGCTTGTAACCACTTATCAAGTTTGCTGTCAGAAACAATTATCTCAAGTAACTCAGAACCCAATTCAAATTCATCCACGAACTGCTGAAAAGCCGATTCTGAATAACTTAGAAGTGAAGTGTTCATTAATCCCTCTTGTAATAAGAAGGCCTTCTGATGGTGCTGCTTTGATTGAAAATTAAGAGTACTGATCAATAAATCAATAAACTCATAAACAGAATGGTCGGCAGCCCTTTCTGAACTATAGAGTAGAACCTGTAGCTGGTTATCTGAATCAATGACGAAACCGACCTCTGCTACTACAAATAAAGAGATAAATTGATCATAGCCTTCAAAATTCGGAGTATTTGTCTCCTGGTCAAAAACCGACTCATCACTAAGCAGCCTTTTTTCCTCGACACTTAAATCCTGATAAGCATCTTCTTCAGCCGTGGGAAAATAGTGCAGAGACAAACTGACATATTGGTTGTCGGCAATTGGTTCTTCTGCATGCAACCGCAATAAAAAAGAACCCTTGACATGATTTAACCAAAAATACCAAGCGGGATCTTCGATCCATACCTGACTTATCCCTTTAAAGCCAGCCCGTTCACAGACATCTTCGTGCCAGGTCAAATAACTGAAAGAATTTTCAATCAAGTTCCGGGTTGCACTGTAAGCATCGATACCACTCATATCACACCCCTTTTATGTAATTCACTTGCAATATCAATGGTTTCGACACCCTCATAAGGCATATCCTGATCCCTGGCCATCTGCTCAAACATCTCACGCGGATAGGCCAGAGTCAGGGAATAACTCATTTCATAAGAATCAAAAAAATCACCTTTACCCGGTGTATCATCCATCACATCCTGCACGGCTTCATTGACCTCAGTGAA
>JAGGWI010000181.1 GCA_021157505.1 Desulfuromusa sp.
ACCCGAAGCGACCCCGGTAAAAAAGAAACCGGCGGTTAAGCCGAAAGTAAAGCCCAAGCCCAAACCGGCAGTCAAACCGAAACTGATTCCACCAAAACCTAAACCAGTTCCGGTTAAACCGAAACCGATTCCACCCAAACCCAAACCGGTGCCGGTGAAGCCTAAGCCTGTACCAAAGCCGACTCCGACAAAGAAGAAGCCGCAGCCTAAGCCTGCTCCAAAACCTGCAGTGAGCAAAGCTCAAGAAAATGCTCTAGAGATGCGGTTGAAAAAAATGCGAGCAGCGCAGCAGAAAAAAGCCAGTGAGCAGGCTCGAAAAGACCGGATCGCTGCTCTTAAGGCAGATGCTCTTGCCGAAAGCAGTAAGGTTCGCTCTCCCATTGCTGATGCTCCAGTTGGAATGGCGGATGGTACCGGGGATGAAGCGGGTGTCAGTGCCATTGCTTTTGTTCAGGAATTTATTCAGCAGCAATGGAACTTTTCAAAGTACCAGGCGGCAGGACATCCAGAAGCTGAGGTACAATTGTTTTACAATGCTGCTGGAACATTGCTCCACTATAAATTTCTGAAAGAGTCAGGAAATAAAGTTTTTGACGAATCATTACGTCGGGCCATTGTAAAATCGAAACAATTGCCCCAGGAGCTTCCGGAAGCAATGCCATTTGAAATAGTATTTAACCTTAAGGATATGTTGGCTAAACCATGAAACATTTCAAAATATACGTTTTAAATATCATTTTTGCCTGTTTGCTCTGTTCTCCAGCAGTTGCTGCCAGAATTGAAATCAGTTCTCCGGGGGAGCAAACCATTCCCCTTGCGATGACTCGGTTGTTGCCCATGGGAGTAGGAGCCGCACGGCCAGCGGTGGCGACGGAGTTTCAGCAGGTTCTGCAGGGGGATCTGGAGCTTTCTGGACTATTTGATCTGACTGACCCCGCCTCTTTCTTGAGCGATGCAGACAAACTAGGATTGCGGCGTAATGAGATTGACTTTTACCAGTGGCGGATGCTCGGGGCTGAGGCGTTGTTCAAGGGGGGATACAGTGTTACCGCGGGCAAGTTGACCATTGAGTTGCGACTTTTTGATGTCATTACCCAGCGACTGTTAACCGGACGGAACTATAGTGGCAAGGTGACGGATGTGCGTAAAATTGCCCATACCTTTGCTGATCAGGTGCTGAAAAGCCTGACCGGCGAAAAAGGGCCGTTTTCTACTAAAATTGCCTATATTTCCAAGCGGACCGGTCATAAAGAGCTTTATTTGATGGATGTCGATGGCTATAAGCCAATGCGTATGACCAACCATCGCTCTATCGTTCTGAACCCCGACTTTTCCCCAACCCGCAAAGAGTTGATTTTTACTTCATACAGCAAAGGGAATCCCGATCTCTACCGTAAGGAAATCTATACCGGGCGTGAGTCACGTTTGTCGCTCAAGCCGGGGTTGAATGTTGCTGGACGCTACAGTCCGGATGGTCGCGAGATTGCCCTGACTCTGTCAAAGGACAAAAATTCAGAAATCTATCTGCTGGGGACCGATGGAACTATTCATCGACGGTTGACCAACCACTATAGTATCGATATCGATCCAACCTGGAGTCCGAAAGGGAACAAGATCGCTTTTGTTTCTGATCGTCGCGGCAATCCCAATATTTTTATTGTTGATATTCATACTCTGGAAGTGACTCGCTTGACCTTTGAAGGGAAATATAATGCGACCCCGGCCTGGAGCCCGAAAGGGGACAGGATTGCTTACTCCCGAATGGATAACGGTGTATTTAATATTTTTACCATTCGTGAGGATGGAACGGATGAACGACAGTTGACCTTCGGTAAGGGGAGTAAAGAACATCCGCGCTGGAGTCCGGATGGGCGGTTTTTGATCTACTCCAATGACCTCAACGGTGGGGAAAAATCGATCTGGATTATGCGGGCAGATGGAACTGGAGGGAGGAAAATTTCGGCCACTGGCGGCAATGATTCTCATCCTGCGTGGTCTCATCGTTGGTAGGATATGGTTCTCCCTGTAAACGGGTGTTGTTTTTATGTTGGTCTTCTGTATAATGGCTCGAATAGTTGGAAATCTTTGTTTTTAAATTGATCGCAAATGCGAAAGGAGTGGTTTATCATGTTGAAATCTAACATTACCCGTCTGGTGGTGATGCTCTTTGTCCTGACCCTGTTGGCTTCAGGATGTGCTAAAAAACCGGTTGAGGAACAACCCGCAGAACCGACTCAGGTTGAAGTAACTCAGGAACAACAACCTGCCGCTGTTACTGAGCAAGCAGTTACTGATACGTCTGCCTATGATGCTGCCGCTGCTGCTAGAACTGCTGAGCGTGCTGCTGCCAAAGGTTTAGAGCGAATTCAATTTGATTTCGACCAGTATGTTCTGACCGCTAACGCTAAAAGCACTCTGGTAAGCAATGCCGGTTTACTGAGAGCTGCCCCGGCGATTAAAATTTTGATCGAAGGACATTGTGATGAGCGCGGTTCTGACGAATATAACCTGGCTCTGGGTGAGAAACGTGCTTTAGCTACCAAGGATTATCTGATCTCTCTCGGTGTTGCTGCTGATCGCATGAGTGTTATCTCTTATGGTGAAGAGATGCCTATCGATTCTGCTCATACCAAGGAAGCTTGGGCTAAGAACCGTCGCGCTAATTTTAAAGTTAAGCGTTAATCTGTATTTTTAATCAATCGGGGCCGCTCAGCAATCAATGAGCGGCCTTTTTTGTTTCAGGTTTCCGGGAGGTTATCCAATGCGCTTCATATTAATATTGTCGAGTTTATTGTTACTGGCCGGGTGCGTACCCCCAACTGAGAATCAGTTGCGAATGGATAATGACCTGGAACAAATGAAGCGCCGTCTGGCTCGCCTGGAAGTGCAGGAGGTGGAGACCTCACAATCTGAAAAGGCCGGTGGCGACACGCAACTGCGTCAGGTTGCTGAGTTACAGGCGGGACTTGATAATCTGCGGGTAGAATTTCAGTCAATTAATGGTCGAATGGATGATTTAGGTCGGGATAACCGGACATTAATCGATGAGCTGGAATTGATCAAAGATGATATGGGATTACAGTTGAGCTCCTTTTCCAGCCGGGTCGAAGAGCTGGAACAGCAAGCATCCAGGCAAACGACAATGGTGCAACCTCTGCAACCAGCAGAGCAAAAGAAGGAACCGGTACTGACCGCAGAACAACTCTACCAGAATGCTCTTGAACTGATTCGAAACCAGAAAAAATTTGCTGAAGGGCGCGAAATGCTCGAGTCCTTTATCAAAAAGTACCCGGAACATGATTTATATATCAACGCTCTTTACTGGATTGGTGAAGCCTATTACGGTGAAAAGAAGTATGAATCCGCTATTTTACAGTTTCAGGATGTTATCAGCAAATATCCATCCAATGCCAAGGCTTCTGCGGCGATGCTAAAACAGGCACTGGCTTTTAATGCCCTGGGAGATGGAGAAAATGCCAGGACAACAATGCAAAAATTGATAGAGGAATATCCCAGTTCACCGCAAGTCACTCCGGCGAAAAAGTATTTAGAAAAAAACTGACATTGTCAGATTGATAATCAAGATTAAAATAGCAGGGTGGTCTGTTGAGACTGCTCTGCTATTTTTATTTCTCCAGGTTTGTTTGCCGGAATGCTGCAAGGACGTCGTTCTGACTGAGAATGCCGAGTAATTTTTTTGGCTCTTCCGGATCAATAACCGGGAAGTAGCTGATATTGCGCTTTTTTTGCAAGGTTTTTAATGCTTCACGCAGGGGGATATCGGGAGGAATAGAGTGGTGTGGTAGCGACACCAGATCGCGGGCAACCAATAATCCTGAGAGGGATTGATCAAAAAGGAGGTTGCGAATTTCTGTATAGTTAATAATGCCGACAAAATTTTGTTCATCATCAACAACTGGAAATCGGTCGTAGCGGCTGTGGGCGATGATATTTAAGAGTTCTTGAAATGGGGTGCCATGATGGATGGTTTCAACATTGTGCCGCATGACATGGCGAACCAGGATATCACCCGGATTGTCCAGATTATGTCCAGCAGGAAGGCCAAGATTATTGCGAAAATGGTTGGCAACACTATGCAGCCCTTCCACGCCACTTTGCGGCGCTCGCTTACGTAATAATGAGAGTAATGGAACCTCTCCCGATTTAACCAATCCACAGCGAACTGCCAAGGGACCGATCAGCTCAAAGATTACAACTGAGCCAAGGATGATCGTTTCAACCAGTTTTCCACCTTCAGGCCACTGTCTGGATAGTGTCGCCGCGAGTCCGATAGCCATCCCGGCCTGGGCCAGTAAAGTCATGCCGACATAGGTCTGTTCACGCTGCCCAAACTTACCCCAGCTGGCACCAAAAGAGCTACCGGCAAGCTTTCCGCAGGTTCTGGCAAAAACATAGGTGATACCGAGCAGGCCAATATGTGCCAGAGTGTCAATATGCAAGTTGGCTCCGGCGAGGACAAAAAATACGACATAGAGGGGGTAGTCAATTTCATTCAGGGCTTTTAGCAGTCGCTCCCAACGGGGTGAGCTGTCTGCCAGAATCATCCCTAAAGCCATACAGGATAGAAGCGGCTCCAGCCCTAGAGAACGGCTGATAACCGCAACTGCAGTGACGCCACCGAGCAGCAGAATTTTATGTTCACTGGGTAACTCCAGTCGTTGAGCCCAGATTGACATCAGGAGACCGAACGAACCACCTAGCAGTAAAGGGGTGCTCAGTTGATAAAAAATTGAGAGGAATCCCCCATCGGGAGAGACCAGTAATTGTGCAGCAATGGTAAAAGCAAAGACCGAAAATAGGTTATTCAGACTCACCAGCGTTAATACTAATCTGGTAATTGGCCCTTCAGCTTCATACTCACGCACCACCATCAAGGTCGCTGCGGGAGCTGTGGCGATGCTGATGGTTCCGGTAAATACACCAAACAGCAGGGATGTCTGACCAAGGCTGTATCCGGTGATCGTATACATCAGCATGAACTGATTGACGCCAAAAATGGAAAGGCCCACCAGCAGGCCGGTAAGGATTACTTCAGTCAGTGAAAAAATGAAGATTCGCTGTTTCCAGCGGCGTAGATTTTCAGTCCGTAATTGTCCACCAATGTTCATCAGAATTAATGCCAGGGCTACGTCTGAAATCAGACTCAACTCTCCCAAAGCCTGGTGAGAGAGCAGCTGTGGCAGGTTAAAGAGCTCGGCGAAAGAGGGGCCAACTAACAGTCCCGCTAACAGATAACCGGTGACCCGGGGAATCCGGCAGAAAGCGGCAATCCGGCCACCAATCAGAGCGGCAATCAGGATAATGGACAGTGCGGAAATTACTTGAAAAGAATCTGTAGGCATGACAACCCGGTGTTAAAGTAAGGTGACTATTTTTGTTTTAAGATGGTTTTTATAATATCATGTTTGTTATCAAATAGTGTTGGAAATGAAATTGTTGAGTTGTTACTGTTAGCGGGTATGCAAAAGAAAGGGGAAATGACTATGGCAACCACTCCAGTCTCTCTTTGTTGTGTTGGAACCGGAGATGCGTTTGGTAGTGGCGGACGCTTGAACAGCTGTTTTCATCTTGCTGCTGCCGGTGAACAGATATTGCTTGATTGCGGCTGTTCCAGTTTGATCGGAATGCAACGTTGTGGGATCAAGCCCGCTGAAATTGATACCGTTATTATCAGCCATCTTCATGGTGATCATTTTGGTGGAATTCCCTTTTTATTACTGGAAGGGAAGTATGTCAGCCAGCGGACCAGACCTTTGACCCTGATCGGGCCACCGGGATTACAGCAGCGAGTTGAGGCTGTAGCAGAAGTACTTTATCCGGGAGCTTTCGGCCAGAAACTTAACTTTCCCATTGAATACCGATTGCTGGATCCAAACAGGCCGTTACAGATAAATTCCGCACAGATTGAATGTTTTCAGGTTAAGCATGGCGGCAGTCAGCATGTCTATGGATTACGTGTTGAGGTGGCTGGGAAAGTTATCAGTTATACGGGTGATACGGAATGGACTGAGAGTTTGATTCCCCTGGCGCAAGGGAGTGATATTCTGATCGCGGAATGTTTTGCTTATGACCAGCCAGTTCCTTCTCATCTGGATTATTTGACCCTGTTGCAGAAGAGAAATCAGTTGGATTGTCGCAGGTTGATGCTCACCCACATGGGGGCGGCGATGCTTGCACACATCGACCAACTGGAAATTGAAACCCTTAATGACGGGGACATAATAGTGCTCTAACGGGCTGCTAAACGCAAAGCGGGGACAGAATTCAATTCTGTCCCCGCTTTGCGTTTAACTGTCTTTCGCTTTTGTTTAGTTCTTTACAGCAACTGTCTTGCGAGATCCTTGAACCGCAGCTTTAGTCATACCGAACAGGGTCAGTACAGCAGGAACCAGTTGCGCAACGATGATCAGGGCACAGAAACCGACAAACAACAGAACCAGAATGCCACTGTTATAGGTCTGGGCGGTATCGATGGCAAAGGCTGGTACAGCGAAGAGGGTCAGGCTCAGTGTCGTGATGATTGCTTTCATGGTGAATCTCCTTTTGAATTTTTAAAATTGAGTTAAGTTTTATATCTTCAGTTGGTTATCGTTTAGTGATTGGCAACTTCTTTATGATCACGGCCAAACAAACCCTTGAGAGTTCCGATCAACATGATCGTTGCGGGAACCAGTTGGCAGATAATGATCAGAGCGAAGAAGCCGACGAACAAAGAGATGAGTAAGCCACCACCACTTGCACTGGAGCTAGCTGCTGCAAATGCAGGAGTAGAAAAAGTGATCAGGGCGATTAAGGTATTGCGTAATGTGTTTTTCATGATGTCCTCCGTCTCTATGTTTGATTGCTTTTTTGTTTGCGTATGACCAGATATAGAGCAGTGTCCGTGCCAAGTTGAAATAAAAAACGAAAAATAGTCTATAACCTGCCGAAAACAAAGGATAAATAATTTATTTTACCGGCAAAAAGCAAGAGGATCTCCCCCACCCCCTGTATAAGGAGGATATACAGATGGAGGGAGAAAAATGGGAAGACAATCAGCCGATATCATGGTAACCGATTGGAATAAAAGAGATATTCCAGCAAATATGAATTGTATATATTTTTATTTGGGTAAATATTTTATTTATGCAGGCTATTTTTGTTGAGAAGCAGAGGGGATCGAACACTTAAAATTAAAAGGAGTTATATGTTGAATCGTCGTGATTGGAATATGTTGTCGCGTTTCTAGGGGGAATGCCTGTTTACAATCCTTTGGTGGCTCATCTGGTGAAATTATAACTTTTATATGATTTATTCTATTGTTTTTTATAATATTTATGTTATAAATAATTGATAAAAATATAATATAAAGGTTATTATAATGCAATCAAAACATCGTCGTATCATGCGTGATCAATTAGACTGTGCACTTCAACCATTGATTATACTTAAGAATTTTCAATCCCCCGTTAAGGGTTGGTTGCGTTCTATTCGTGAAGCATTGGGGATGTCAGGACAACAGCTGGGCAAGCGAATGAATGTTAGCCAGCCACGGGTTGTCCAGATGGAGAAAGATGAACTCTCTGGAGCCATAACCATAAAAACCATGCGTCATGCGGCAGAAGCACTGGACTGTGTTTTTGTCTATGCACTGGTTCCTCGTACCAGCCTGGAGGATACCGTTCGGCGGCAAGCTCAAAAGGTTGCTAAAAAACACCTTTCACGCACGTCTCACTCTATGTTGTTGGAGGATCAGTTGGTGTCGAACGATGAGCAGCAAAAGATGATCGACGCCAAAGTGGAAGATATGATACGTGAAATACCTAAAGACTTCTGGTCAGATAAAT
>JAGGWI010000126.1 GCA_021157505.1 Desulfuromusa sp.
GGGCTGTAGTTTATACGCTATCCCCACGCTTAATGCAACCGGAATTCACCGCAGGAACTATGCTCGCTTGTGGCAATCAGACCGTAACCGGAGCGAACAACGGGGCCCATTCGTAATTCGTGGTATGAGTGAGTCACCCTTGCCCTCTCCCCTACTCATTATTTGATTTTCTAACGTGACTGAATTATAGCAGATTCTACCAACTTAAAACATCGTCCGGCAGTCGGTTGCAATTGACAGAACTGCTTTTTTCCTGCTATAGCTTGCTGTCAAACCACAGACCCTAGGGAGTGATAAATAAAATGGCGGAGCAGAGCCGCAAGATCCTTTTTTCTCGTGAAAAAATAGCGACAGAAATCAAACGTCTTGGTGAGGAAATTACCCGGGACTATGGTGATGAGGAAATTATATTGGTTGGAGTCTTAAAGGGCTCCTTTTTATTTATTGCCGACCTGATCCGGGAAATAAAATCCCCATCAGTTGTCGATTTTGTTCGCCTGGCAAGTTACGGTTCCGGGACCCAGACGTCTGGCATCATCGAGTTTCGTAAAGGGCTCGAAATGTCGATAAGGGACCGCCATGTGATCGTTGTTGAAGATATTGTTGATAGTGGCTACACCCTGGAATGTCTCTACAATAAGTTTCTGCTGCAGGAACCTCGTTCTTTAAAGATTTGTACTCTGATCGATAAAAGAGCCCGGCGGGAAGTTGAAATTGAAGCAGATTATATCGGTATCAGCATGGATGATGGTTTTATTATTGGCTACGGGCTTGATCATGATGAAAAATACCGCAACCTTCCCGATATTTATTTAGTCGAAGAGTCTTGATTTTATCTGCATGATGCGTTAAAACTTAAATTAATTGCAATTAAGTATCTCTAATGACAATAAGTCAGAGCTATCGACAAGAAAATAGTTCGCCATCTGAAGCTAGCCCTAGCAAAGGAGAACGCCTGATGATCATTGTTTGTCCCGAGTGTTCGACCACGTTCAACGTTGATTCCGATCGAATTCCTGACGGGAGTGCGAGAGTCCGTTGCGCTCGTTGTCAACATGTTTTTCTCGTTGAAAAATCCCTTGAGCCAGAAGCACCAAAGGTGGAAGAGAGTCTAGCTTTTACAGAAGAGACTACATCCGATTCAACAGAGCAGCCACCTCAGGACAACAACTTCAACGACCAGCCGGTCGATGATCCAGATTTCAGCTATGACAGGTTTCAGGAACTCGACACTGAAACTGCCGAGGAAGAAACCTTTACCTTTGGCGCAGAGACTAAGACTGAAGACGAGAATTTTACCTTCTCAGAAACAACAGAAGAAGCCGACAGTACAATTGAAAAAGTTCTTGCGACCCAAGAAGAAACTCCAATCCAGACTGAAGCCATTGCAGAGGAAGAAGTTCCTCCTCAACCGGTTGCAGCTGTAAAACCACCATCCGAGCCCGAAGTGACAGAGCAGCCAGTTCAAAAAGCTAAAAGCGGACCAGTTTCCAGTATCATCAGAATGTTACTGCTGTTGATTATTGGTATTCTGATTATTGGTGGGGTGTTCGTTTACATCAATGGTCCCGATCAATTAAATCAAACCTTTCAACAAATATTTGGACAACAAATGAATCGGCCGGTGCAAACCGGCCAGATTACCCTGAGTGATCTGGAAGGGAAGTTCATCAAAAATAAGTACGATGGTGACCTCTTCCTGATCCATGGGGAAGCAATTAATAACTTTTCGCAACCCCGTGCTGCCATTCAGGTCAAAGGGGTGATTTTTGATCCAAATGGCAAACCATTGCTGCAAAAGACAGTCTTTTGCGGTAACCCGATCAGCCTGGAAGAAATTAAAACTTTATCCTTTGTCGAATTAGAAAAAATCATGGGGAATCAGTTTGGGAAAGACCTCAGCAATATGAAAATTGAGAGTAAAAAATCAATTCCCTTTGATATTGTTTTTAAAGAGCTACCGCAAAATCTCTCAGAATTCAGCGTTAAAGTCACCTCCTCAGAAGCAATCACAAAATAATCCCCCCATCCCCTCGTTAAACAACACCCCCAACAACGAATAGTCTGAGCAAAAACAATCATCATTTTTAAAATTATTTGGCGTTAAAGAAAATCAATGCGATTATTGATCTGGCAGATGGTATCTCTGTCGGGTTAATACCTTTTCGATCACGACTGAAAAGACAATCACCAGCGGTAATGAAACCAGCAGACGAACAACGGTGAACTGCACACCCAGAATGGTCGCCTCCACGATACTCATCGGAATCATCACCAAAGATGCTGCGGTCAGATAAGTCATGATCATCGAAGAGCACGCACCTTTATGGTGAAGGGCGTTGGCCAACGGAAAGGCGACAAAAATCAGGATTTTAAGATAATGGGGAAGAATTTTACGAAACTTTTTCAGACCAATGTTTATCCCGTTAAAAGTTTTTTCCCGATCAGAGATGAAAGAATGACCAGCAGAACTGCGGTGACAATATAAAGCCCAAGCAATAAAACC
>JAGGWI010000102.1 GCA_021157505.1 Desulfuromusa sp.
AGGAGGCTGTCGGACACTCCATGAACTGGCTGCAAATTCGTTTGTTTGGCTCATTTTTTAGCTCCTTTTTGCCCCATAGCTATGGCTATGAGCCTGCAAACGAGCTAAAAACTGTTCTCAAACCTCCGAATTTTCGCTTCAGTCCGTAGTGTCCGACAGCCTCCTGGAAAATACTTTCTGTTTCCAGAAGATATAACTGCTGCCGATAAGAGCGGTGGCGATGCTGATATCCAGTATCGCCACATTGAGTAGAAAAATATAATTGTTGTGTGCCATACGGGATAAAATTACCCCTGCCACGATCATGATTGCCAGAAACAGAAAGAACCCCGGCCTGAAAAATTGCCATATTTTAGGTTTGTCCAGCAAATCTATTCTGGCGAGATTTTTTTTACAACTGACACTGAAAAGATATTTTGCTTTCAGCCCGCCAATGAGCAGCCCACTGACAATAGCCCCCCAAACCCAATTTTGTTCCGGCTTCAATATATCAGCTTCGATCAAAAGTCTGCCCCCTTTTGATCCCAGAATGATGCCGCCGAGATACCAGAGAAGTGCAGCCAGAATTTTGAGGGTATGAGAAGTTATTTTCATTTGCAGTAATTTCTGCAAGGTAAGATAGAGTCCCTTAGTTCTGGGACACATATTCTATATCATGGCTAGATATGGGGTAAAATAGGGACATCCATAGTAAAATTTCGTGACAGTCGACCTAGAATTTGATGAAGACTCCGGCAAACGGTCCCTCAATATCAACATCGATATCAAAGGTGAGACCGCTGAAGTCATCTTCATCAATATCGATACTCTCATAGCGATAGCCGGCCTCAATGCCCAATTGAACTGCTTTTAAATCAAAAAAATAATTGGCTTTGATGCTGGTATCATAGACAGTGGTGTCCTTATAGGTAATATATTTCATATCACCTTCAATCCCAATGTTAGTTGCCGGAATATGAAACCGAACTCTACTGTAAATAAAAGGGATCCATTCATTTTCATCTTCATGTTCTGAAAGATACTCAGTCAAAGTGGGGTTATCTAGATCTCTTCCTTCTCCATCAGCGTCAAATTCAAAATCGATATTTTTCACATCGACACCAAGGTCCAGATCCAACCAGGGAGAACTGAAAACATTGTAGAAAAGGATCATGTCCCACTGGACCAATTTTGTCTCACTGTAGGCATCAGCTGTAAATTCGGCGTCTTCCCAAGTAAAACCCTCGCTTGATTTACCGGAAAGTTTTAAATCGACATACTCCACTCGCAGGTTGGGCAGATAGGAAACAGGGTGTCTGAGCTCAGCCCACACATAGCCACGATTCTCCTTGCTGTAATCCAGATAATCAATATCCACCTTGGGTTGGTCTTCATAGCGTAGTTCTCCGGTCCCTTTGTTTCGCCAAACCCCACCGCCAGCTGAAAAACTTAAATCAGCTGCAGTCACTGGTGTTACCACAAAACATAATGAAAGAATGATCAAGCAAAGGGTACTGACAAATTTTAAGAATATCATCGGTGCGTCCTCCAGATTAATAGCATGCCATAAAACTCATATTTTTCTACTGTGCCACATTTTATTGATAATGTATACAGATGCTCGCAAACTCAATCAACAAACGCAGTACGAACTTCATAAACAGGTTGTTCGTTTATGTAAAAAATAAGGTTTCAATTTCAAGCGTAAAGGAGTGTGTTATGTGGAGAGTTTGACTCCATATATATTTTCCGGCATGATGACATGGTAAATAAATGAAAAGAGTGAATCAATGGAATACAAGAAAACAGAACCTACCCACGGCAAACTCGATGGCCGCTACACCACCTTCTACCAGTATGAATTCCCACGTGCAACACGCAACAAAGGAAAATTTCTACCCCAGGGTGTTATCCGTTTACGGGAATTTCTGTACTGCGATGGCAAGCACGGTCAATTGGTACAAATCATCCAGATATCCCATGATGAACTGGCAAAAGGGAATGAACAGAGGGTCCTGGTGGCTAAAATGCTCGATACCAACCGGGAGGATAAAAAGTTCCGGGAGGGGACGCTGACCAGCCAGGAGTTGAGTGGTGAGATCCGGGAATACACGGGGAAAAAGATGATCTGCCTCAGCGATATCCTCGCTGAGCAGGAAAAAATCGGGTTATTCGCATCGGCCCGACGTGTCAAAGACAGCAAAAGGCGGCAGCAACGGGCTAGACACTGGAAGATCCGGGTACAGGTGGGGGTAACAGCGGGACTTCTGGTGATCGGGGTGACAAGCGGTGTGCTGTTACAGAAATATGAATTTTTTGATCTTGAGGGAAATGCTTTTTATCAGAACTACATTGTAGCTACCATCAACAAGGTGACAGAAATATTCAAGCAGTTGAACCGCTGAAGCTTTTTAACTGGCGTAAATATTCCTCTCTTTCAGCTACAGCGAAGATAGTTTACTTAATTTCTCCTTCCTGCACCAATCACCCGAAAATTTTCTGTTTGCTCCAGCGTCCCAAACTGTTTCACCAGCTCTACTGGCGGAGGGACAATTCGCCGGGTTTTCAGATTGAGCCAGGCGCCGTCCAGATCGATAGTTGCACAGAGTTTGTTACTGCGCAGGATCCGGTGGTGCATACTCCACTTGCGCTGATCATCTGATAATCCGGACATCCGCATATCAATGACCAGTTCATCTCCGGGTCCCAATTCCCGGTAGAATTTAGCCTCCTCGCGAAACAGGACCGGGCCAATCCCATTGATTTTCATCCAGTTAATACCAAAGCCATTTTTCTGCAGGTAGTCAATCCGCACCTGTGCACCGTAATCGTAGTAGGCCGAGTGGCGCACGTGACCGTTCGGGTCAAGATCGGACCAGCGCACCTGGATGTTCTGTTGAAAAGATTCCATCATTGTTCCTTCCAGGAGGTTATCGACATACGGGACTTACCCGTAAACAACTATCCCCATCCGGCAAACCGAGGAGATAATATATTACTGCTCCAGCAGCTTCCGAGATAAACTATGTAATTCTGAGTTAGCCAGAGCAACCACCTTTTTCTTAACCGTACGCGAGTAATACTCTTTTTCGGTCTTAGTCAGAGGAAGCCCCTCCAGCCTTTTTTTGAACAACTCCTTCTGTTTCGGCGAAAAAACCTGTGACAGGGCATACTCCAGAGAAAACTCCTCAAACTTTTCTTTTCTACGTCTCCCTTTTTCTGCGCTCTGCTCAAAATAGAGTTCAAACAACCCTTTCAAACGCTCAGGGTCAAGCTCAGTATCATCCCATTCCAGCGGTTGGTTGTGGGTCAAAGAGTTTTTCCATGCTTTGAGCAGTGCCTTGTCATTTTCTGAAAGATGCTTCTTGTACTTGCTTGTCCAGGAGAAGGTCAGGTGGTAGACGGTGTAAAGAGATAAAGACAAAATCAGTAACTGGCGAAAGTGTGCTTTCTGTTTCTTGTCGGTCAATAGTTGATCGACAAGATCTGGTGAAAACCGATAGCTATCAGAGGCATTTGCCAACATCACTGGGAAACCCTCCCAAAGACGAGTGTCCTGACTTTTGACCACCTCGGCCAGAGTTTCATTAACGTCCAGTTCTTCACTCGGTTCAAACATTGGAAACCCGAGGGTTGACAGTCCGTTGAGTAGTTTTTTATCCACCATAAAGCTCATTCTCCCGCAGCAGAGTCAGGAAACGTTCAATATTTGGCCTCAGCCGATCTACAGACACATCGTAGGTGACCATTTCATGAAAGTGCTCGACAAGCTGGTTTATATTCATCTCCCTGCGAGCCGTTACCAGCATCAGACAATCTTCAAAATCAACTCTGGTCCCACGCATCAGCTTACTTGAAATCAGGTCATACTCATTCAGGATGCCGATATAAAGATGCGAATATTCCATCAGGATCGTATTTCTACCGCCAACAAGAGGAGATTCCAGTAATTCTGTTGTATGAATCCAGTTACCCCGAAAAATGTCGAATCGGAAACTCTCTCCAGATCGTTCCCACCCGCATCCAGTGACCTGTTTATAGCCGAGGGCTCTCAATTGCTTTATCAGGTACTCGTACTCATTGATCTGGGGAACCATGAAGTCGACATCTTTTGTCGAAGGTTTCACCCCCAGCAACGTCATGGCCGTGCCACCACAAGCAATCAGGTGGATCTTCCGCTTGAGGATGTGGTTCCACCCTTCCAGGATAGCGAGCAGCTGTTTTTTATCCAGTCTATATTCCATCTTCTCTTTTCTTTGCAATAAATTGCATATTCTTATACAATTTATTGTATGAATTTATACAATAAGAAATATTTTGTCAACTAGTACCCTCGGTAACGAAAGTCAGGGATTCTGTTAAATACTCCTCAATTCTCACAACTATCTAAAATATAGAAGTATTTTCCCGCTCACTAATGCCATCCCCCCCTTGTCTTTCCCCGGCAAGCTTCGCTAAACTCTCACTTACGTTTGAGGAGTGGAAGTAGATATTAATAATCCGACAGACGCCTATATCCAAGGAAATAACATGACCAACAGAGTCGGTTTTAAACCGCTCAAAATAACGAAATCAATTCTACTCTCCATCCTTCTCTGCGGCCTCACCTTGGGTTGCACCTTGATCCCGGAGCAGAAACAGTTTGTTTCCTCCCTGCAAGACCTCCCTCTGACCAGAAGCAATGGCAGCTGTTCAGACAGTATTGTTGCTCAGGAGTTCGGGAGAACCGACAGCTCAACAGCGAAACTTTCAGCCGACAGTATCTCCATCTTGAACTGGAACATCTACAAGGGGCAAAAGCAAGAATGGGACACTGATCTGCTACAGCTCAGCCAATCAAAAGATATCATTATTCTGCAGGAAGCCCCTTTGAATGATCGACTCCAGGAAATACTGAACCAGGAGAATCTATACTGGAACCTCAACAGCGCCTTTATATTCAACGGCACGGAAGCAGGGGTCCTGGTGGCATCTTCAGTTCCACCTCTGGGGAGTTGCGGTCTGCGACTCAGCGAGCCGATTATCAGTGTTCCAAAAACAATTCTGATCAGCAGCTATACAATTACCGACTCAACAGAGAACCTTCTGGTAGCCAATATCCATGGGATCAATTTTTCTCTGGGGGTAGGGGCTTATCAGAAACAGCTTGATAGTCTGCAGGATGTTTTAACGAAGCATACTGGCCCTATTATTCTGGCTGGTGATTTTAACAACTGGAGTAAAAAGCGTACTGCCATCATGTTGAAGCTTGCAGAAAAACTCTCTTTGCAACCGCTGATTTATACTAAAGACAGTCGCACAACCTTTTGGGGCGACCCGGTGGATCATGTGCTGTACCGCGGCCTGGAACCTGTTTCCCACACGGTCCATACAGTGACATCCTCGGACCATAATCCAATATCGGTGACCTTTCGGCTAGCCAGAAAAGAACCAAAACCTTTATAAAATATCTGCATCGATCAGCGTACTTTAAACATCGACAGCTCGATAAC
>JAGGWI010000127.1 GCA_021157505.1 Desulfuromusa sp.
AACTATCTGCGTTGCGATTGCTGCGTTGAAAATTGTCTCAAAATGCTCATTTACTGGGTGTAAACTGCGCTTTTTCGACAATTTTCGCCTTGCACTCGCGGTCTCGAAAACGTTTTTCAACACCCTGTTAAAATATCTGGTCAGTAAATAACCATGGGGTTTCCTGTTGCCGCTGTTTTTCAAAGGCACGGATCTGGTCCACTTTTTCCAAAGTCAGGCCAATATCGTCCAGACCGTTCAGAAGACAATGTTTACGAAAGGGATCGATCTCGAAGCTTAGTTTTTCTCCCTGTGGCAAGGTTAGATTTTGTGTCTCCAGATCAATTTTAAGGGAATAGCCCGGCGTTGCTGCCACGGCGTTGAAAAGTGCCACAATCTCTTTTTGCGGCAGGACAATCGGCAAAATACTATTCTTAAAACAATTATTATAAAAAATATCCGCAAAACTGGGGGCAATCAATGCCTGGATACCAAAATCTAGGAGTGCCCATGGGGCGTGTTCGCGTGATGAGCCACAGCCAAAGTTATCCCTTGTCAGCAAAATTTGAGCGCCACGATAACGATTCTGATTGAGGATGAAATCTGGGTTCAATGGACGATTGCTGCAATCCATTCCCAGTTCGCCTTGATCCAGATAACGCCACTCATCAAACAGGTAGGGGCCAAATCCGGTCCGTTCAATTGACTTCAGAAACTGTTTCGGGATAATCGCATCAGTATCAATATTGGCACGGTCAAGTGGAGCAACCAATCCACTGAATATCTTGAACTTTTTCATTATTTAACCCCCAGTTGGCGAACATCAATAAAATGACCGGTCACTGCGGCCGCAGCTGCCATGGCTGGGCTGACCAGATGGGTGCGTCCCCCTTGCCCCTGACGACCTTCAAAATTACGATTTGAAGTTGAGGCGCAGCGTTCCTCTGGTGCGAGTTTATCGTTATTCATGGCCAGGCACATGGAGCAACCTGGCTCCCGCCATTCAAATCCTGCAGCGATAAAAATTTTATCCAACCCTTCTTCCTCAGCCTGTAGTTTAACCAGACCCGAACCGGGAACGACCAGGGCCAATTTAATATTCTTCGCAATTCTACGTCCCTTAACAACAGTTGCTGCGGCACGTAGATCTTCAATCCGGCCGTTGGTGCAGGAGCCTATGAAAATTTTATCGGGATAGATATCGGTTATCAGGGTTCCGGGAGTCAGCCCCATATACTCAAGTGCCGCTTCAATCCCAACTCGTTTAGTATGATCCTGTTCTGTTGTTGGGTCGGGAACTTTGCCATCAATAGCACTGACCATTTCTGGTGATGTACCCCAGGTAACTTGGGGTTGCAGATCGCAGGCGTTGATTTTTACAACCCGGTCAAATTCTGCTTCCGGATCGCTGTGCAGTTGCTGCCAGTTTTCTACGGCTTGATCCCAAAGTTGACCATCGGGGGCAAAAGGGCGACCTTTGATATAGTCGATGGTTGTTTGGTCGACAGCCATGATTCCTGCTCGTGCACCGGCCTCGATGGACATATTACAGATCGTCATACGCCCTTCCATCGACAGATTGCGGATGGTGGAGCCGCCAAATTCGATGGTGTAACCGGTTCCTCCAGCGGTGCCAATTCGACCGATGATAGCGAGGACGATATCTTTGGCGGTTAATCCTGCAGGCAATTTACCGTTAACCTCGATCAGTAATGTCTTTGATTTTTTCTGAATCAGACATTGAGTTGCGAGAACATGCTCAACCTCCGAGGTTCCAATGCCAAATGCCAGTGCGCCAAATGCCCCGTGGGTTGCGGTGTGGGAATCGCCACAGACAATGGTCATCCCGGGCAAGGTTGCTCCCTGCTCTGGCCCGATCACGTGAACAATCCCCTGACGTGGGTCGTCCATACCGAATTCGGTAATACCAAACTCGCGACAGTTGTGTTCCAGAGTCTCCACTTGTAATCTGGAAATTGGGTCGGCAATGCCGGCAGACCGGTTGTCGGTTGGCACATTATGATCCGGAACTGCCAGATTGGTATGAATTCGCCAGGGCTTGAGCCCGGCCAGCCGCAGACCTGCAAATGCTTGTGGCGAAGTCACTTCATGCAAGAGCTGTCGGTCAATATAAAGCAGGCAGATACCATCGGTGTCCTGACTGACCAGATGGCTATTCCAGAGTTTGTCGTAAAGGGTCTGTTTCATTGGTTACTCCCATTATTTTGTTGTCAGGGTATTGTAAAACAAACTCCGGGTTTATGTCGTTGGCAAAATAGATTTTTTTAGTGAGTCTCTTCTGGAAGGCCCGACAAAAAATGTGCAGTTGTCAACGTGCTTGCCTTCCAACCACACTTTTGTTAAAAAGGTTCCTTAAATTTAAAATTCTTGACCAAGGAGATAGATAAGATATGGGATTGATGACTGGTAAACGAGGGGTTATTTTTGGAGTTGCAAACGATAAGAGCATTGCCTGGGGAGTCGCTCAACAGCTTCATGCTGCCGGGGCTGAAGTGGCCTTTACCTATTTGAATGAGGCGTTGGAGCGGCGGGTGCGACCACTGGCTGAAAGTCTTG
>JAGGWI010000019.1 GCA_021157505.1 Desulfuromusa sp.
GTGGCTTGTCAATCTCCCCGATCTGCATAACATCTGGGGCACCAAACTCATTAATCAGTACTGCCTTCATTTTGTTCTCCTTTGAAAGAAATAGGTTTATTTAAGGACGCTTTATCTTAATTTTGGCTTGATTGAGATGATTATAGTCAGAAACAGAAATAGATTCAAACTGCTTGTTGAATCCCTCAAGCCTAAGATAAAAAAAATGTAATAATTATTTGCTGAATCGTGTATAATTGCGGTTCTTGTGAAATTTTCTGATGGGTGCTTCTTTTGTTTTCTAATCCTATTGGCTTGATTGCTGTGCAAATTGATTTGCAACGATTGTTAAATTATCTGCTTCTGATTCTCTCCATTACGGGCGGAATTGTATCGGGGATATTGGCAGGGCGTCTGATTGACCTCTCATTGGGGGATGAGCTGGTATTGATTGCTGATCCGGCACCACAGAAAGTGGTATCTCCTCAGCTGCAGAAAGAGGACTTTCAAATTATTTTGAATAGAAATCTGTTTAACCCGGATGGTGCCGATGGGGCTGTAGAGGAGATTGCCCTTTCATCAACCGCTATTGCTGCAGAGGACGGTCCGGTCGCGACGGATGCAACTGGAAATCTGGTGCTGATTGGAACTGTCGTTGCGGGTGAAAGTTCTCTAGCTTTGATCAAATCGGGAAACAAGGCTGGTGTTTTTAGAGTGGGTGATGAGCTGGTTTCCGGGGTGGTGGTGAGTGAAATTGGTCGCAGAATGGTTATTTTACAGAATCGTGGCGTTCGTCAGGAACTGCCACTGAAACAGCGCAAAGGGGCTCGTGCACAGCGTGTCAAACAACAGAATTCTGTCTCTGCTAAACAGGGAATTGTTGCGGTTGATAAGAATAGTTGGAGAATTTCAAAAGCGGTAGCGGATAATGCCCGGAGCAATCTGAATTCACTGTTGCAGACAGCGCGGATGATTCCGGAGGTTAAAGGTGGAAAAATCACTGGATTTAAATTGGTCGAACTGGAAAAAGGGTCATTATTGGAGAAGATTGGTTTGCGGGTTGGAGATCTGGTTGTTGAAATCAATCAGGTGAAACTGAACAGTCCAGAAAAAGCACTCCAGATTTTTCAGCAGGTTCGCGAGGCGAGCAATATTACTCTTGGATTGATGCGAAACGGGAAACCGGAAACCTTTGAATATCGTTTTGAATAGGAGCTGAACGTGGTCATGCGACGCGGCATAGTTTTTTCGTTATTGGTCTGTATCTTTGTGGTGTTAGCCGTTTCACAATCGTTAGCAGCCAGAGAGAAAACAGCAGCAGACTTTGAGGTGACTCTTAATTTTCAAAACGTTGAACTTGTTGATATGATTGGTACAATCAGTGAGCTGACGGGTAAAAACTTTGTCTATGATGAATCAATTCGCGGAAAAATCAGTATTATTTCGCCTAAACCGGTCACTGTGGATGAGGCCTATCGATTGTTCAGCACAGTTCTCAGGGTCAAAGGGTTCACCATTGTCCCCGCAGGTAAAGTGAATAAAATTATTTCGATCCGTACTGCTAAAGAAGAGAATTTGCCGATTGGTGACGGAAAAAATCTTGGGGAACAATATATCACTCGCATTATTGAACTAAAAAATCTGGATGCTGCGGTGGTTGTTGATACGATCTTACGCCCTCTTATGCCTAAAACCAGTTATGTCGTTGCCCATGAATCGACAAATACCGTTATTATTACTGATAGTGCGGCCAATATCAGACGCCTGGCTCAAATTCTTACATCCCTGGACAACTCCTGGGATAGTGAAATAATGGAGATTGTCCCTCTGCAATTTTCTGATGCCGTGGAGACAGCCAAATTGGTTATGCAGGTTTTTGAGGGGGGAGCAGCGGCCCCGGCACGTGGAACAAAACGGGGAACCACCGTTCATAAAAAACCTCGCGGACAGGTTTTCCCCTATGAACGTACCAATATGCTGATGCTGTTGGGCGATAAAAAGTTTGTCTCGCGCGCTAAAGATCTGATCTTTCAGTTGGATGAAAAGGCTGATCTGGGGCGTAGCGTGGTGAATGTCTATTATTTGGAAAATGCTCAGGCTGAGAAGTTATCTGAGACATTGAATAAAATTATCACCGGGGCTAAAAAACAGCAGACTGGTCAACAGAAAGGCCAACCTGCTGAAAATTTTGGTGAGATTACAATTACTGCGGACAAGCCTACCAATGCATTGATTATTGTTGCCACAATTGAAGACTACAAACAGGTAGAGAGTTTGATTTTGGATCTGGATATTAAGCGAAAACAGGTCTTTGTTGAGGTCTTGATTCTTGAGTTGTCAATGGATGCTTTGATGGACCTGGGTGTCGCTTTAAAAGGTGCCATTGATCTTGGCGATGATAGCCTGATTTTTGGTGCCAGCAATACCGGGAGCGATAGCACCACTGACGATGGGGATGATGGGGCTGGAAGTTTACTCACTCGAGCCGTTGACGGCATTTTGCTTGGGGGGTTGTTTAATCCGATTAAGACTATGGTTAACGGAGAAGAGGTTATGGTTCCGTCACTGTCAGTTCTGATTGGTCTTTCTGAGACTGATACAAATATTAACGTTCTTTCTGCTCCCCGTCTGCTGACTTCCGATAATGA
>JAGGWI010000145.1 GCA_021157505.1 Desulfuromusa sp.
CACAATAACAGCCTTGAATTCAACAACTTACCATTTGACAGAAATCCAAGCTTAACATATATAACTGATGATAAAATAAATTTAGGGCTCCTTCTTATTTATCAATAAACACCAAACAGTGTTTTTTATGCTAAAATGACTCTGCAACCTTGCCTTTGTTTTTTTTGGTAGCTCAACACCCTAACAGGAGGAAAAAGTATGAAGCTTACAAAAATTCTGGTTTTAGTTCTTGGTTTGTGTCTAGCTTTCGGAACCTTTGCCTATGCCGGCAAAGATCTTGATGCCGTAAGGGCAAAAGGGTATATCCAGGCTGGTGTTAATGGCTCGGTCTTCGGCTTCGGAATGCCTGATGCAAAGGGTAACTGGGCAGGTCTTGATGTTGATACCGCGCGTGCCATTGCCGTGGCGATCTTCGGTGATGCCAGCAAAGTCAAGTTCACCCCCCTGTCAGCACAGCAACGCTTTACCGCTCTTCAGTCAGGTGAGATTGACGTTCTGACCCGTAATGCAACTCAGACCTTAAGCCGTGAAACCCAACTTGGTCTCAATTTTGTTTCCGTCAACTACTATGATGGTCAAGGTTTCCTGATCTCGAAAAAACTCGGGGTTAAGAGTGCTACAGAACTTGACGGGGCAACCGTCTGTGTTCTCCCCGGAACCACGACCGAGCAGAATGCTGCTGACTATTTCCGGACCAACAATATGTCCTGGAAACCAGTTGTTATTGAATCAACTGCAGAATTGGCAAAAACATTTTTTGCCGGCCGTTGTGATGTTTTAACCTCCGATGCTTCCCAGTTAGCAGCTACCCGCGCCATCGCTGCCGACCCTAAAGGTTATATCATCCTTCCTGAGATCATTTCCAAAGAGCCTTTGGCACCAGCCGTGCGCCATGGTGATGACCAGTTTCGGGATATCGTTGACTTCACAGTTCTGGCAATGATCAATGCTGAAGAACTTGGCATTACTTCAAAGAATGTTGATAAAATGCTCAAGAGTAAAAACCCGGTTATCCAGCGTTTCCTCGGTGTTTCCGCAGGGAATGGCAAAGCTCTCGGTCTGGATGAAAAATGGGCCTATAACATCGTTAAACAAATTGGTAACTATGGTGAGGTTTTTGAGCGCAATGTCGGCGTCAAAACCACTCTGGGTCTTGAGCGCGGCCTTAACGCCCTCTGGACTAATGGTGGTCTGATGTATTCTCCTCCATTCAAATAATTTTATTCTAGTCATTTGATTTTCCGCCGCCGAAACGTTACTGCTTCGGCGGCGCCCTTTTTTCCTTTCTCGGGAACTATGATTTGAAACCGCAAGATAAATCGATATCACCAGACACAATCGAGGCAGCAATCCCGTTCTGGCGTGACGCAGAAAAACGGGCAATCGCGGTGCAAATTATTGCCCTCTTTATGGTCGGTGGGGTTAGTTATTACCTGTTCAGTAACACTCAAGCCAACCTGGCTCGCCAATCGATTGCAACCGGTTTTGGTTTTCTGGGTAAAGAAGCTTCTTTTGAAATTGGCGAATCACTGATCCGCTATTCAGCCGCCGACAGCTATGCCAGAGCTCTGTGGGTCGGAGTCCTCAATACTCTCCAAGTCGCTTTTATCGGCATTATTCTGACCACAATTCTGGGTAGTTTTATTGGCATCGCACGACTCTCCAGCAATTGGCTGCTCTCCAAAGTAGCCGCTGGATTTATTGAAGTGATGCAGAACATTCCAATCCTGCTGCAACTATTTTTCTGGTATGCCATTTTTTATGAGTCTTTTCCCTCACCGCGCCAGGCATTGAATCCGATCGAGGGGGTTTTCTTTTGTAACCGGGGTTTCATTTTTGCGATACCAGAAGCTCATAGTGCCTACCCAGCAATGGGCTGGATGTTCCTTGCCGTACTGGTCGGGGGCTGGTTTCTGAACCGATGGGGATATCAGCGTCAGGAATTGACCGGAAAAGCCTTTCCGGCAGCACGCATCACCATTGCAGCAGCACTGTTCTTGCCAATATTAATCTGGGCTCTCTATGGAGCTCCAACCGCCATGAACATGCCAGAACTGCGGGGCTTCAATTTCCAGGGTGGATTGACATTTAGCCCAGAGTTCAGTGCCCTATTGCTGGGGTTGGTCCTCTACACCTCAGCCTTTGTTGCTGAAATTGTACGGGCGGGGATTCAATCTATCAGTCAAGGGCAAATTGAAGCGGCCAAAGCCATTGCTCTGCGGCCAGGACAGGTTCTCCATCTGGTGATTTTCCCCCAGGCATTACGAGTTATTATTCCACCATTGACCAGCCAGATGCTCAACTTGACGAAAAACAGTTCCCTGGCGGTTGCTATAGGATATGCCGATTTTGTTGCTGTAGCCAACACCACGATCAACCAGACCGGTCAGGCGATTGAAGGGGTAGCTATGATCATGGTGGTTTACCTGTTCTTCAGTCTGTCGACCTCTATTTTCATGAACTGGTACAATAAACATATGGCCTTGGTGGAGAGATAAATATGACTGAAGCAACCACGGCCAAAAGAGCACAATTGCAACCACCCAGCAGCAATGTTGGTGTTGTTGGCTGGCTGAAGAGCAACCTGTTCAGTACCTGGTACAACTCCCTGCTGACACTTGTTATGTTGGGAATGCTTGCGCTGATGCTGCCCCCGGTCTTTCAGTGGACCTTTATCGACAGTCTCTGGAACAGCTCAGCCGAAGCCTGCCGCGATATTGATGGCGCTTGCTGGTCGGTTATCCCCCACAACTTCAGATTCATTATTTTAGGTTTTTACCCCGAAGGTCAGGAATGGCGACCGATTCTGGCGATGTTCCTGTTGTTCGGTCTGGTGATCTACTCAAAAGAACGCTCCCGCTGGAAAAAATCTCTTGCCTGGTTCTGGCTCGCCAATCTGGTGGTTATGTGGACATTGATGTATGGCGGAGTTTTAGGCATGCCCGTTGTCGAAACGTCACAGTGGAGCGGATTACCACTCACCATGGTTCTCTCTTTTTTCGGTATGGTAGTCGCCTATCCAATGGGGGTTTTCCTGGCTCTCGGACGGCGTTCAAAAATGCCGGCAATAAAAACCCTGTCCGTTGTCTACATTGAAATGATCCGCGGGGTTCCATTGATCAGCTTGCTGTTCATGTCCTCAATCATGTTTCCCCTGTTTCTTCCTGAGGGGGTCTCTATCGATAAGGTTCTACGTGCTCTGGTGGCTATTATTCTGTTTACAGCAGCCTATATTGCCGAAGTTGTCCGTGGCGGTCTGCAAGCCATGCCCAGAGGGCAATATGAAGCTGCCGACTCCCTCGGTTTAAACTACTATCAGACCATGCGCTTGATTATTTTACCTCAGGCACTGAAGATTGTTATCCCGCCGTCGGTCGGTATCTTGCTCTCAGTCTTTAAAGATACCTCTCTGGTTGTTATCATAGCCCTGTTCGATGTCCTGAAAACGACAATGGTGACCCTTTCAAATCCCGACTGGGCCGGCTATTCAAAAGAAGCTTATATTTTTCTGGCACTACTTTATTTTGTTTTTTGTTATGCTATGTCAAGTTACAGTCGTAGATTGGAAAAAGAGCTACATACCGGACATTAAACCATGTCCACAACAAGTGAGATTGCCATGAACGATTCCCAAAAAAATGTTAGCCCTGAATCTGCAACCAAACCGATTATTGAAATCGTCGGAATGCATAAATGGTTTGGAGATTTCCATGTTCTCAGCGATATCAACCTGCAGGTGATGCCACAGGAGAAGATTGTTATCTGTGGCCCTTCAGGTTCCGGGAAATCGACTTTAATCCGCTGTATCAACCGTCTGGAAGAACACCAGCGTGGTCAGATCATCGTCAATGGAACCGAACTATCCAACGATATTAAAAATATTGAAAAAGTGCGGGCCGAAGTGGGGATGGTTTTCCAGCACTTCAATCTTTTTCCCCACCTGACAATTATTGATAATCTTACCCTCGGTCCCATCTGGGTACGCAAAACACCCAAGAAAGAGGCCGAAGAAGCGGCCATGAGGTACCTGGAAAAGGTGAAGATTCCTGAACAAGCAAAAAAATTCCCCGGCCAGCTTTCTGGTGGTCAGCAACAGCGGGTCGCTATTGCCCGTAGCCTCTGTATGAACCCGGAAGTGATGCTTTTCGATGAGCCAACTTCCGCACTTGACCCGGAGATGATCAAAGAGGTTCTTGATGTTATGATTGATCTGGCTGAAGAGGGGATGACTATGCTGGTCGTCACCCACGAGATGGGGTTTGCTAAAAGTGTCGCTGATCGGGTGATGTTTATGGATGACGGTGAGATTGTCGAACAGAACAGTCCGGATGCGTTCTTTGACAACCCTCAACATGAACGTACCAAGCTGTTTTTAAGTCAGATATTATAAAACCGGAGTCAAAACTCCTTTTTGACAAGTTTTGACTCCGGCTTTCCTACCCATTAATGCTCAGAAAGATACTTGGCAGAACCGGGATGAAGTTTTATCCCGGAGGCACTCTTTCGAGCCGTCTCCACAGAAAATAGAGACAATGCCGGGTGAGCCGATGCGAGTCGTTTCTTATTTTTATCAATCACCTCAACGATCTTGTAAACTGTTTCATCGTCAAGATCGCTGGAAGCAACCAGCATAACACGGGTACCGAAGGTCACGACCTTCTCATCCTGAGAGGGGTAAGTCCCGGCTTTAAGCTCAATTTTCCAGAACTCCGGATGTTCATCAATCATTCTATCAATATCACTATCATCCATAGTCATCAACTCGCCATTACAAGTTTTAAGCAACCGGCGCAAAGAAAAGTCCGGGTGCTGACCGACATAAACCATTGCTTGCATGGTGCCATAACAAAATGCCTTTGTATCCTGCGACTTTATCGGGGGAAGAGCCCCGACAAGGCTAAAATCATTCATTGACCATTTTTTTGCCTGCAGAATAGCCTCCACTGACAGATACTGAAGCGATTGTGGGTTCCCAGCATTAATCCGCTTTCCTTTCAAATCGGCCAATGAATCAATCCCGGCATCATTACGAACAATCAGGATAATGGGGACATCATACAGCGGTGCAAGGGTGTGTAAGTTTCCATAGCTGATATCCAGAAACTTAAAATTCCCGGTTTTATTGATTGCATCAAACAACGTACGTGAATCGACCAGGCTGATATCCAGAGATCCCCCCTGTAAATTGGTGAGATTATCGACATCATCCACCATCGGAACCTGATGGCAAGTCACATCTTCCACCTGGTTATTAATCAGCCGACAAAGGATCCGACCGCTAAAATAAGAAAATGAACCGGGGGCTTCTGTCCCTAAACGGATATCGAAAGCCTGAGCCGAAAGGGGAATGGCCATGACACCAACAAGCAGGAATAAACAGATGACGTACATCCGCTGGGGGAATAAAAGTCTCGTAACATTCCAAGTGTATTTTTTAGTCAGCATCCTTACCTCCTTATTAAAGCGGCCTACAATACAGGTTTCCTGAGAAGATACAGTTAATTATAGCAACCTTTCAGGAAATTTCTACATACTTCTGAAGAAAGAAAATGGCCAGCTTAAGAACCTTCAAACGGAGGATTTGGAACAAAAAAACAGGAGGGCAATAACATTCTTATTGTGAGTGGCGTTAAGGTTTAATCTCAAATCGATTCATCTCAACATTTTTTTGTGACTTTGCCGGATCAAAAACCCTTCCATTCATAGCAATCCAGACCCCTTCCGGGAGTAGCTGAACAGCAGTAATAGCACTGGCTATATTGTAGATGGCATCGGTAAAACGAAACCTGGCTGGCTGCATAGACCCGGTCAGTACGATGGTTTTCCCGGCAATACCCCGCAGATATTCAGCAGTTTTGATCATCGTATCGGTTCCGTGGGTGATAACTATCTTTTCTGCAGAGCTTTCTGTCACCGTTTTCTTAATCAATTCACGATCGATATCGTTCAAATCGAGACTGTCTTTGCGCAGCAGCGGCGTAATTTGATAATCAATCGTCAGATTCGCATCACCCAGAACCTCGCCAATCTGCGGTGCACCAATCTCGAAACTGCTTTTGGCATCAAAATATACTTTGTCAATCGTGCCACCGGTTGTCATAATTTCAATCTGCACGACAATCTCCTGGGAAAAAGCTGCTAAACATTATGCGCGACTGATGGCTAAGCAAAAGATTTGCCCATCAAGGCGTAGTAGTTTTTCAACACCCTGCTAGGGGCGAAAGCGTACACCATGTATGTCGAGGTCCTGACAAACGGCTGCAACACCGAAGGGCGGACTTTTTGCAACGCCATCATTCATGCGGTTCTATCTGCAGAGCATGTCCCGATAAAAGAGCATCAACAATCTTTTTTCGGCCGCTGGTCACCAGACGCTGAATCGTCCCCCGTGACACCCCCATTTCGACCCCCGCCTCAGCTTGAGTCATGGCATCTCGATCACAAAGCGACACGGCTTCCAGTTCGTCGGCATCGAGTTCAACTATTTCCAACTTGGAGAGGGGGGTTCCTGCAGGCTTGAACATAAGGTCATTGGGTCGCCTGGTGGGGCAGCATCTTCTCGGTTTTCTCGGTCTGGGCATAGCTATTTCCAGTTAAAGGGCCGCTGTGAGAGTAACAGGTAAACTCTCACGCACTGCCATATTTAAATTTCAGGGGAATCGGAATCTGCAACCAGCTCTCAATCAGAACTCAGCATGCGTACCCGAGTTATGTTCTCTCGTATGAAAACAACAACTCAAACTACAGCAATAAGGATATGCCAAATCGATACATATTTCACCAATAAATCAACCACAAACAACGATTTGACTTTATATCCTCCTCTTTCTGAGAAAAGGATAACGATAAAACAGTTGTTATTTTTTTCATTATGAAAAATAATGCCCGATTGTAGACTTGTATTATTAGTATGCTCGTTGTTATATTAACGAAGAAAACACTGTGACAAAACAGAAAACAGCATTTTCCACCAGCACTTAAGACTGTCAAAGCAACTGGTGGCTTTTTATTTTTCTTGATTGTTGCGTAAAACATCATTCTATCAACCACCCAAGAGGAGGAACCATGAAACGACTATTGACCACAGTTTTTATTACCTGCATTGCCATCATGCTGGCAGTACCAGCCATGGCCGCGCAAACCATCAAAATTGGTTTTAACATTCCCATGACCGGCGATATCCCTGAAGTCGGCGAAGGTTCAAAAAACGCTGCGGAAATGTACCTTGCCGATATCAACGGCGCCGGTGGCCTCGAGGTTGGTGGCAAGAAGTACATGCTTGAGTTCATCTACATGGACAACGAGTCCAAGGCTGACTCGGCGGTCAACGCAGCACTCAAACTGATCGAGCAGGAAGAGGTCGTGGCGATTATCGGTCCCAACTCATCCAAGCAGGCCGTACCTGGCGGTGGTACCGCTAACGAAAACCGTGTACCAATGATCAGTCCCTGGTCGACCAATCCTGCAACCACATTTGATCGTCCCTGGGTTTTCCGCGCTGCCTTCCTCGACCCCTTCCAGGGACCAGTCATAGCAGACTTTGCAGCCAAGAAATTCAAGGCTAAGACCGCAGCTGTCCTTTTCGACGTTGAG
>JAGGWI010000044.1 GCA_021157505.1 Desulfuromusa sp.
CGGACTGAAGCGAAAATTCGGAGGTTTGAGAACAGTTTTTAGCTCGTTTGCAGGCTCATAGCCATAGCTATGGGGCAAAAAGGAGCTAAAAAATGAGCCAAACAAACGGATTTGCAGCCAGTTCATGAATAGTCCGGCAGCCTCCTAGCTTCAGTCAGTGGTTGCTAACCAAAAATGATAATATGATGATACCGGGGCAGATTCAACTTCAAAGAAATGATTCCCCAAATTAGGGCAGAATGTTAAGTTGACGGCTATGCTGAACCGTAGCGGCATCATCAAAATTACTTCTTCATATATCCAGCAAATCTTGAAGGTTCCCCAGAATGAAATCAAAATGTAAAGTCCGACGCAAGCTTGACAAGCTAAAATTAAAGCTTCTTTTACCACGTAAATGGAACCGTGATTGCCGCTATTTGCCCCTTACCGTCGCCTATCGAGAACTTTATGACAACATCCATCGAAAATACTGGAAAAAGTTTGGGGAGTTCCCAAACCTGGTAGACTGTCGTGGCCTCAATGACCGAATCCAATGGTTAGAATTGTTTGCTCAAGATCGGGAGATTATTCGCTGTGCAGACAAGATATCCATGCGTGATTATGTCCGGGAAAAAATTGGTGATCAATACCTGGTAAAATCATACCAGACACATAATCACTTTGGCCAGATTGACTTCGATGCATTACCAAATGCTTTCGTCATCAAAACCAACCATGATGCTGGAACTGTTTTTCTTGTTCGAGACAAGGCGCAGATTGACAAGAAAGTGCTTGGAACCCGCATCGAAGCTGCCCTGAGCAAACCTTTTGGTTGGGTGAAAGGAGAGTGGGTATATTCATACATCCCACCAAAAGTTCTGGTGGAAGAACTGATAAACCCACAAGACCAGAAGCCACCACCGGATTACAAATTCTACTGCTCGGAGGGAAAAGTTAAATTTATCACCTACATATATGACCGTGGCTTTGAAATAAAAGGACAAAATATCGACCCGGCTGGAAACGATTTAAAAATTCAATTACAACCAAATTTCAAACTCGGTAACGACTTCAAAAAACCCATGCAATGGGACAAAATGATCCAAATTGCTGAACAACTAAGTCAACGTTTTAAATTTGTACGCGTAGATTTGTTTTGCACCGAAGAACGCATCTATGTAGGGGAGCTAACCTTCTCACCGGGGGGTGGCCATTTCACAGGAGAGGGGCAAAAAATACTTGGGCAGCTGATCGACTTTGATCGTACGACATATAAACCACTCTTATTGCCTGAACTGGAGGCGGAGTGCAGCCGCTTTAGCCTGTACCCCTTGCCACAAAAAGGAAGATAAAAATTGAAGAAAAAGATCTATTCAAAAGTGAAGAAGTTCTTGAAGCGGAAAATAAACACTCGTAAATATCACCTGCGTCACAGAGATGAAGCAAAGGAAATTTTAACAAATTTGGAGTCAGTTAAAGGCAAGACAAATCCACAGCTGATTAAATTATCAGATGAGTATGCAAGAGATGTTCTTGGAAGTCGTGTTTATGCTCCATGGCTTTATGTCTGTAGCGCAGTAGCTGGGGATTTCAAGGAGGGGTGGATACCTGATAATTACTATGGCAAGGTTGTTATTCCCGCAATAAAAGGGAATTATCGAACCCTAGGCCTGTTCAAGGCATTATCAAACCAGCTATTTCAAAACAGTGCATTTCCCGATGTGGCCTATTATGTAAATGGATTGTTTTTGGAGAGAAATTACACCATCCTTGATGAGAGAGAAGTGCAGGAGGTGTTGTTTAAAAACGGAGAGGTGGTCGTTTACAAATTAGAGCATTCAGCTCGGGGTGAAGGTGTTTTCTTTTTCGATAAGGATTCGTTTGACACGAAGAAGATCCAAAAACTTGGAAATGGTGTTTTTCAAAATTACATTGAGCAGCACCCGTTTTTTAAAGAATTTATGCCCTCTTCAGTCGCCACTTTGCGCTTAACAACAATCATCGATGACTCTGGCAACCCCTCTGTTCGAGCGTGTTTTTTGCGAACTGCTCGGAGCGGAGATACGCACGTCAACTCTTCGTCTGGCATTCTCACCTCAGTTAATCTAAAAACGGGCGAACTTGATGCGCTAGGGTATTTGCGGAACTGGCGGACGGTAGACAGGCATCCAGATACCGATATTGTCTTTGCAGGAAGAAGGATTCCTAATTTTGACAGCTGTGTTTCTGTCGCTTTGGAATTACATCGATTGATTCCATATGTGCGTTGTGTTGGTTGGGATATGGTCGTCGATAAGGCTAATGATATCAAAGTTATGGAATGGAATGGAGGTCATAACGGTATAATCTTTTCTGAAGCGACACAGGGTCCATGTTTCTCGGATTTAGGGTGGGAGAAACTTTGGCAACGATAGAAGTGAAATTTAACAGGTTTCAGCGATATTGTTGGAGCATGCAGGACCCGAGGCCTGAGATCGAAGTCATTATAGCAGTGTCTTAAACGAAAAGGCCGTGAAATAAATAGGGTCGAATAAATAGGGACGGGTCTTGAAAAATAAGTATTTGTCCTAATATTTCAAGACCGGGCTCTTGTTTTGCTTTCTAACACTATTAGATTCCGTCGAATGGTAAAATTTATCTCATGGCGAATTAAAAGGGATCCGGTATTTATCGTCGGGCAGTCAACCGATTTTATCATTTACATCAGAAATCTGATATTGATCAGACGAGAAAACCACAACAAAAAATAACGCCAATGATACAGACAGATCACAATGGGTTCGACTTCGGTTGGAAATGATCACAACCCAAACCCTCTTCTTCTGAAGGATCACTTACCCATTTATTCACAAACGGTATGATTACCAGATACTTTGTATTATTAGAAAAACACATTATTGGCATGGGAGGATGAAGAGATAATGATTAGCAGTAAAACAATCGCATTCAGTATGGCATTTATACTCTTGCTGGTTGGGGTTGCTTTTTTCTCTAAAGATTTAGGTTCAGGAGAACAGTTACAATACGATGAATTCTACACCTTAGAG
>JAGGWI010000191.1 GCA_021157505.1 Desulfuromusa sp.
CGGCAACCTGATCGGGGGAGATATCAAGATTAACCCCTAATTTTTCCAACACATCAGCACTGCCACAGGAGGATGAAATACTCCGGTTACCATGTTTGGCAACCTTTGCCCCGCAGGCCGCAACCACGATGGCAACCGTCGTGGAGATATTGAAACTGCGGGTTCCACTGCCACCGGTACCGCAGGTGTCAAGAATAGTTTCCCGATCGACATCAATATCATCGCGATCAATATCGATCACATCACCGACCAGAATTGGAGTTGCCTGTGCCCGCATCACCCGTGCCGCACCGATGATTTCCGGGATAGTTTCCCCTTTCATCCGCAATGCCGTGATAAATGAACCAATCTGTGCCGGAGTTGCCTCACCGCTCATCACCTGGTTCATCACATCAATCATTTCCGACTCATTCAGATCTTGACGTTCAATAAGTTTGGCAATCGCTTCTTTAATCATCTATAAATCTCCAACCTAATATTTGATATTCTAGATTTTACCACAGAGACACTGAGGCTCAGAGAAGAGCAAAGTCTTTTTGTATGTGCCTCATTCAAAAACAAAAGAGCTTTTGGTTTTTCTCCGTGTCTCAGTGCCTCTGTGGTTCAAATTCTGTTCATTTTATACAGAGCACTAGCCGGGTGATAACCGCAGAAAATTATCCAACAAATCCATCCCCTCGGTGGTCAGGATCGATTCAGGATGAAACTGCACCCCCCAGACTGGCAGCTCCTGATGTTGTAATCCCATGATTTCACCCTCTTCAGTCCAGGCGGTGATTTTCAGACTAGCGGGGAAACTCTCGCGCTCCGCAAGTAGAGAATGGTAACGGGTTGCGGTAAAAGGGGTGGGCAAGTTCTGATAAAGACCACTCCCATCATGGTAAATCGGACTGGTTTTCCCATGCATCAAACGATCCGCCCGCACCACCTTACCACCAAAAGCTTCAGTAATCGCCTGATGACCAAGACAGATCCCCAGAAGTGGAATTTTGCCGGCGAACTGTTGAATTGCCGCCACTGAAATCCCCGCCTCTTTAGGGGTTCGTGGTCCCGGAGAAATAACCAGACGATCCGGAGCCAGTTGCTCAATATCTCCCAGAGTCAGTTTATCATTTCTGATCACCTTCACCTCTTCTCCCAACTCCAGAAAATACTGAACCAGGTTGTAGGTAAAGGAATCGTAGTTATCGATCATCAACAGCATTAGTATTGAATGTCCTTATATAAGTCCACGGTTGGCCATCTCGATGGCACGTTTGACCCCACGAGCTTTGTTCAAAGTTTCCTGATACTCCATTTCAGGATCACTGTCAGCGACAATACCAGCACCAGCCTGCAGATAAAATTTGTCTTTCTCGATCTGCAAGGTCCGGATCGCAATCGCCAGATCCATATTGCCGCTGAAAGAAAAATAACCGACCGCACCACCATAAACTTCACGGCGTACCGGTTCCAGCTCGTCAATAATCTCCATCGCCCGGATTTTTGGTGATCCTGACAGAGTCCCTGCAGGAAATGCCGCACGGAACACATCAAAACAATCCAACTCGGGGCGCAGTTGCCCGCGAACATTGGAGACAATATGCATCACGTGGGAGTAACGCTCAACCACCATCAGTTCACTCACCTCTACGGTTCCACCGACAGCAACCCGACCAACATCGTTACGCCCGAGATCAACCAGCATGATATGTTCGGCCCGCTCTTTTGGATCGGCCAAAAGTTGCTGTTCCAGAGCCAGATCTTCGGCGGGAGTTTTGCCCCGGGGGAGAGTTCCGGCAATCGGTCGAACATCAACCTGATCGCCCTCCTTGCGGACCAGAACCTCAGGGGATGCTCCAACCACAATCGAGTCACCAAAGCGGAGAAAAAACATGTAAGGGGATGGATTAATCGTCCGCAGGGCTCGGTAAATATTAAAGGGATCACTTTGCAGTTGCCCGGAAAAGCGCTGCGAGATGACCACCTGAAAGATGTCACCGGCACGGATATACTCTTTACAGCGCTCTACAGCAGACTTGAAATCATCTTGACTGAAATTTGCATCAAGTTTCTGACGACCGTCTCCGCTGCCCCCCTCTTCCCGATAAGAGAGCGGCTGTTGCAATTGGGTCAACATCTGCTCAATCTGTTGCTGGGCTCGTCGATACCCGGTTGCGGGATCTTCACCTTCCTGCAAATGGACATTACACACCAGTTTGATTTTCTGCCGCATATTATCAAAGATCAGCAACCGCTCGGTAAACATGAAGCAAGCGTCCCAGCCGTTAATCTCACGGGGATTGGTATCGGGAAGTTCTTCGATGAAGCGAACCATATCGTAACTGAGATAACCAACCGCACCACCAAAAAAACGGGGCAACCCTGCTACTTCAACCGGTTGATAAACAGCCATCAAGTCCCGCAACTTGCGCAGTGGATCCTCAACCTCACCCGACTCCTCTACTTTGCCGGCATAACAAACTTCATAATAGTGATCCCGACAACGAAATACTCTGGTCAGACCACTCCCGAGAAAAGAGTAACGAGCCCACTTTTCTCCGCCCTCGATGGATTCGAGGAGAAAAGCGGTTTGACCATCATCAATCTTACGAAAAGCAGAAACCGGCGTCTCCATATCCGCAAGAATTTCACGGTAAACCGGGATGAGGTTGCCTTGCTGTGTCAGCTGCTGGAACTCATTTGCAGAGGGGAGATACATAGGAAATATAAACCTTTGTGAAAATGGAATTTTTAACAATATCAAAGAAACCGGGGCAAGTAAACCCACCTCCCGATACGCAAAATCAGCAGTCGATTTCTCGTTACAATTCGCAAAGCCCGACAACCTCCTGGAGATCAATATTTCTATCCTCCATAAGTGGATATAACACCCTTTGATAAAAAAACCCTGTTCGACCTGATCGACACATCCAACGATCACATAAACGCTTCAGCAGGAAGAGATGGGCTCTTTCTGACATTTGGCGATTAAATGATTAAATTCTGGTTGTTTTGAAAGAGGAAAATGAAACTTTTTGATTTTTTTTAAACAGTGTTATACCGCATACTATTAGATTACTATTTTAGTCATTTGACTATATTTTCAG
>JAGGWI010000069.1 GCA_021157505.1 Desulfuromusa sp.
AAGCCTGCTCATCCTCTTTAATGATCAATTCTGCTTTTGCTGCTAATGGGTTGGTATCCATAGCCGTCACAAAAATGGAACGCGGGACGCTCTCAATCTCGGGAACTTTACTGAAAGGTCGGGTTCGCAATGTCGTCCAGAGACCTGAATCAACGAGATTACTGACCACCTTTTCGCGCTCCAGACTCTCGAGCGATGCCTCAGCAAAAGCGTTAAATCTCTCAGCACCTGTACCGTTGAGCTTAATAACAACCGATTGCAATACGCGCCGTTGCCCACGATTGACGGCAATAACCTCACCACACCCTGGAGCCGTATACTTGACCCCGGCAGTCTTTTTGTCGGCAAACAACTGCTGCCCAAGTTTGACCTGATCACCAACCTTTACACACATGCTTGGTTTCATGCCGACATAATCCGGTCCCAGTATCGCAACGGTCTTAACCGCCGCTCCAGCGGAGATTGTCTGTTCGGGACTACCGGTAATCGGCAAATCCAAGCCCTTACTGATTTTGATCATGTTAGTGCACTTTCTAAAAAGGGTTGTGAATCAATCTAGTTTATCAACTCTGCACTGCCTGTTATTTAATTACTGCGCAGTAACAGCACCATAAAAATCTAAACATGCATTACTTCTGCGACTACTTCAGGGCCGATACCCTTGACGTTATTTCGAAGTAATGGCAACACTTTACAAGGCAACCAGAGAGGGATAAAATGCCTTTAAATCAAATTTATATCTTTTCTAAAAATGTGCTATTTGTTAAAAAAAATCGTACACAGTATACACGGCTAGCAGGGAAAAACAATAAAAAATACGACATTCTTTTCTCTTTTTACGGTTTATTACCGTTAAAGCAAACCTCCTCCAAGAACCGCTTATAGCATAGCCTTAAGATGTAGAACGACGGTTCACAATACTAAAGAAACGAGGAAAAAATGAAACAACTGACTTGTGCTTCAATCCAATTCCACATCGCCCTTGGGTATATCGACGCCAATCTTGACACCGCTCTGGCAGCTTTGCAGCGGGTGGCTCAGCAGGGGACAAAGCTGGCTGTCCTACCCGAAATGTGGAGTTGTGGTTATGATTATCGCAACCTGCCGGAATTAGCCAAAGAAACCCCACGAGTTTTGCAGCAACTCCAAAGAGAATGTTTTAAGCTGGAGATGGTAACGGTTGGCAGCTTGCCGGAATTGGTCGATGGCACCATCTACAATACCGCCTATGTCATTGATAAAGGAGATATCGTTGGCAGCTATCGAAAACTACATTTGTTTTCAACCATGCGGGAGGATCAATTTCTCGGTTCAGGAGATGACACTCTGGTTGTCGATACATCGGTGGGGCGGTTAGGGGTGGCAATATGTTACGATCTCCGCTTTCCCGAACTATTCCGCAAGTTAGCGCTGGCCGGAGCAGAAATTATCTGCATCCCTGCAGAATGGCCAAAACCACGCCAGGAACATTGGAAAACCCTGCTCCGGGCCCGGGCCATTGAAAATCAACTGTTTGTGATTGCTGCTAACTGCTGTGGTGTTCAGGGTAAACTTGATTTTACTGGCCTGAGCCAGCTGATCTCACCACTCGGCAATGTTCTGCAGATTGCGGCAGAGGAAGATATCGAGCTGGTAGCAAAGTTTGATTTTTCCGAAATGGAACAATACCGCAAAAAAATTGATATCCTCAATGATCGGCGGGCAGATATCTACGGGACTCCGTAAGGCTATTCGGCGAGCGGTCGTGCATCCTGACGATATTGACTGGGAACCTGTTGCAGGCTATCGGCAAACTGTAAGGTCCCGGCGCTATCAACATAGAGATAGCGACTGGCTTTTTTAGCCGCTTGTTTTGGAGCCGTTGCCGTTTTTTCAATAACCTCTTTAATGATATCAGGCTGTGGACCGGTATCGCCTTTTAGCAGGTCAACCAGGCGGGTGCGAAAATCGACATAGAATCGCTGGGTCTGTTTCAGCCCCGGAGTATGCAACGGCAGTTCGATCATCAGCTGATCAAAACCAATGGTCAGCGTAAGAATCACCACGACCCACAAGAAATATTTCAACAATCTCAGCATAAAGAATCCCTCAAAAGACACGCTTAATACTACCTGCGTCGCCTTTAAAATTCAAGAAAATGATATAATTCAGGTGGGGATGTCATTTGACTTCAAATGTAAGTTCGATGTAAAAAGTAGGGCTGACTTTTTACCTTAGGAGATGATGAGTATGAGCAATACAGATTATGATGTTGTAATTATCGGAGGGGGACCGGCAGGGATGACAGCTGGCCTTTATGCCTCCCGTGCAAACTTAAAAACCCTGTTGCTGGAAAAAATGATCATGGGTGGCCAAATGATGACAACCACTCTGGTCGAAAACTGGCCCGGTTACCCGGGGGGAATCGAGGGGCCGGAACTGATGATGCGTTTTCAGGAACATTCTCTTGAATTTGGTCTGGAGAATGATTATGGCACAGTCGAAAAAATTATTGATAATGGGGATACGAAAACCCTGATTGTCGATGACAAGGAGATGACTTGTAAGGCAGTGATCATTGCAACCGGTGTCATTCCACGGAAACTGGGAGTTGAAGGTGAAGCTGCCCTGGTTGGCAAGGGCGTTTCTTACTGTGCGACCTGTGATGGTGCGTTCTTTCGCGATGTGCCAATTGCTGTCATCGGTGGAGGCGATACCGCAGCAGAAGAAGCTCTCTACTTGACCCGTTTTGCCAGCAAGGTCACATTGGTTCATCGCCGGGATAAACTCCGGGCGACAAAAATCCTTCAGGATCGGATCATGGCCAATGAAAAAATTGAGGTCGCCTGGGATTCTGTGGTTGACAGCCTTATATCAGACAACTCTGGCCTGACGGGGATGATGTTACGGAACATGAAAACCGGAGAAACCAGTCAAGTTGAGTTACAGGGAATGTTTGTCGCTGTTGGCGTGACCCCGACAACCGGTTTTATCGCCGATCTTCTGGAACTCAACGAAGATGGTTACATCAAATCGGGTGAAGATACATTGACTGCCATCCCTGGCATTCTTGCTGCCGGAGATTGCCGGACAACTATTCTGAAACAGGTATCAACGGCAGTTGGTGATGGTGCCGTAGCAGCTATCATGGCTGAAAAATACATTGATGAACTGGAGTTCCAGGCCAAAAAATAATCATTGGGGTTGCATTAAGTACTGTAAATTTTCTTAAGGGTGTTTGGAATAACCCAAAAAGAGAAGATGCAGTATTTTGATCACTTCTTTAAGTGAGGGGGAGAATATGCTCGCAAAAGTTATTTCCGGGGCGTTAATCGGGATTGATGCCTACTCGGTTGAGGTGGAGGTCGATATTGCTCAGGGTTTGCCGCAATTCTCCACCGTCGGCCTTCCAGAAGGGGCCGTTAAAGAAAGTAAAGATCGGGTCAAGTCGGCCATCAAAAACTCCGGTTATGATTTTCCCGCCCGCCGGATCACCATCAATCTTGCTCCTGCTGATATCCGTAAAGATGGGGCTGCTTTTGATTTGCCTATTGCTATCGGCCTCCTCTGTGCAACCGGGGTAGTCAATGCCGACAATCTCAAAAATTATATTCTGCTCGGTGAACTTTCCCTCGATGGGCAGATTAAACCAATCCGTGGCGTTTTACCGGTTGCTGTGGCGGCACGTGACTGGGGGGATTATTCTCTTCTGGTACCAACAGACAATGTCGAAGAGGGAGCCATCGTTGCAGGACCCAAAGTTTACGCTGTACGTGATCTGGGAGAAGCAGTCGCGCTGATCAATGGTGAACGGCTATTCACCCCCCATCAAATCACCAAAAACCTGTTAACCCGACCCACGGTTACAGAAGGGGAAGACTTCGCCGAAGTGCAGGGTCAGGAACATGTCAAAAGAGCACTTGAAGTTGCAGCGGCCGGAGCACACAATATCTTGATGGCTGGCCCTCCCGGCAGTGGGAAAACCATGCTGGCACGCCGGTTACCAACCATTCTTCCCGATTTTTCCTTTGAAGAGGCCCTTGAAACCACCAAAATCCATTCGGTTGCCGGCCTGCTCTCACGCAAGAATGCCCTGGTTCATCAACGACCGTTCAGATCACCCCACCACACGATTTCTGATGCCGGTATGATCGGTGGTGGTAGTTATCCCCGGCCAGGAGAAGTTTCTTTAGCCCATCGTGGAATTTTATTTTTAGATGAATTTCCCGAGTTCAAAAAGAATGTCCTGGAAATGCTCCGCCAACCCCTTGAAGATGGGCAGGTCAGTATCAGCAGGGCCGCTTTAAGTCTAACCTACCCGGCAAATTTTATGCTGGTTGCCGCCATGAACCCCTGTCCTTGCGGTTTTCTCGGTGATCCCCACCACGACTGCACCTGCACCCCACCGATGCTGCACCGCTACCGCAATCGCCTTTCCGGGCCACTGCTTGATCGTATCGATCTGCATGTCGAGGTTCCCAGAGTTCCACACAAAGATCTGACTGATCAGACCCCTGCTGAAAGTAGCGCCGCCATCCGTGAGCGGGTCAACCGCGCCCGCAAAATTCAACAAGACCGCCTTGCCCCTTTTAACTTACACGCCAATAGCCAGATGCAAACCCGTCATATCCGCCGCTTCTGTAAGCTGGATGAAAAGGGGGATGCACTGCTGGAGCAAGTCACCGACAAACTCGGCCTTTCGGCACGCAGCTTTACCCGGATCCTCAAGCTGGCAAGAACGATTGCCGATTTAGCGGGAATGGAGCAGATTGAAATTCTCCATTTAAGCGAAGCAATTCAGTATCGGGGAACGGATCGGAAGTTGGGGTGAGTACCACAATCGAGCGTGTAAAAAAACATTGGGGAGAAGTCCGAAAGTTCGCAAGGTATTTAAGGATATTGGCTTGAAATAGTAGGTCAGTCAACAGCAGACTTGACCTTTCTCCTCCACTTGATAGTGTGCGAAAGTCTGACTGAATGAAAGGTGGCACACCCACTGTCACCGCTTCTGTAG
>JAGGWI010000048.1 GCA_021157505.1 Desulfuromusa sp.
GACGCATGGCCGGTAGTGTATCGCAGCTGATGACAACTACCGGACCATGAACTTCCGCAATGACACCAATCGGAATATGGTCATCTGTCATTTTGTAAGATGTCTTCTGCATATGTTCTAAGTATATAACTAAAACCCAAAAAATCTATTTCAGATCAATATATTTCAATTAATTCAATCAATTTGTTCTTTTAATAGACGGTTACCTACGGATTAGAAAAACGCTACAGGGAGAATATTTACTAATGATTGTTCATCACTATTTGTAGTAATATCACGACCCGGAAATGTGCTTGGTAGGGAGGAAATTATATTGTGCTCTGCAAAAAGTCTTGAACCAATTCAGCGACTGTGATAAAAGCTATTGTTTCGTCTGAAGCCGTTGGGGTTTCAGGAATACCCTTGTTCCGGGGTAGTGTCCGGGGCTGTTAATCCTAGAGGAGATACACTGATGAGAAATTACGAATCACTCTACATTATCCATCCGGAAGTCGTCGGCGATGAGTTGACTGCTATGGTGGAAAAATTCCAGAAGGTTCTCACCGATCAAGCGGCTGAGATCTATAAGCTGGACAACTGGGGCGTCCGCAAGTTGGCGTATCCAATTCAAAAGCTCGAGCGTGGTTGCTATGTGCAAACCCTGTTCAGTGCTGAGCCTGAGGTGATTGCAGAGTTTGAGCGGCGGCTGCGGCTTGATGAAAAAATCCTCCGTTTTTTAACGGTTCGATTTGAAGAAGAATTTCCAGCTGTCGTTGAAGCAGAACCCACTGTTGAGGATAAAGAAGCACCCGCTGCTGAAGAGAAATCAGCCAGTGAGGACGCTGTGTCAACAACGGAAGAGAAATAAATATATAACAGTTTTAGTTGCCTCTGCAGTTTTTTTAGAGAGGCACGAATCGGGAGAATATTCATGGCTTACGAAAGACCATCCAGTCCATCTTCGGCACCACCACGGCGTCGTTTCAGCCGGCGTAAAGTTTGTCGTTACTGCGCCGATAAAAAGCAAAAGATCGACTATAAGGATATGAACAATCTAAGATACTATCTGTCTGAGCGCGGTAAAATTGTTCCCCGGCGTATTTCTGGAACGTGTGCAGCGCATCAGCGGCAGATTGCAGAAGCAATCAAAAATGCTCGACAGATTGCACTATTACCCTATACTGCGTCTCACTCTCTTTAAGTCGCGGTACCACTGATATCGCGATGAAAGTACAGTCGTCACTTTTAACAGCAGCTGGAATCGGGGTAACTCTACTCTGTTTACTCGGGGTTAGCTGGATTGGTTCTGCAGGTGCTTTTCTTAATCTTCTGACCCCTCTTGCTGCTGCGTATTTGAGTATGCGTTTCGGGTTGAGAAGCGGAATCGTTGTTGTTGCTGTGACCAGTGCTTTGCTGCTTCAACTGGCGACAACCTACACACTTTTAGCTTATTTCGGCATATTTGGTGTCGGTTCTTTGTTGTTACCGCTGTTTTTACGGCAGCGGTTACCTTGGGATAGAGCGGTACTTTATGCCACTGTCGGTTCAACTATTGTAACAGCAGTGCTGATGTTGTTAGCTGTGGCTGCTGCTGGGATCAATTTCCAGACCCTGATTGATCAGATGATTCAGGTTGAGGTTGAACAGGCAATGCAGATTTACCGGGATACCGGGTTCAGTGACTCTCAGCTGCAGAATATGCAACAGATTATTGATGGTCTGGCAGGGTTTATTGGCAAAAGTTTCTACGGTCTTTACCTTGCTTCTATTCTAGTGGTTCAGACCTTTTGTCTGTTGTTGCTGCAGCGGCTTAAGGGGAATTGGTATCAGATTTCAGGAACCCCGTTTGCTTCGTGGCGTTTGCCTTCCGGACTGATCTGGGTATTGATTGCTGCAGGTTTTACTCTGCTGGTGCCGGTAGAAGCAGTTTCATTAATTGGGCGAAATTTGTTGGTGGTTTTACTTCCCCTTTATTTTTTACAGGGAATGGCTGTTGTTAACAGTTTTCTACAAAAAAAGCCCTATCCACCGTTGGTCAAAGGTTTGATCTATCTTCTCTTGTTGATACTCAATCCGTTGCCTATAATTATCACCTGTGCCGGTGTCTTCGATTTATGGATTGATTTCCGTCGGCCCAGGCAAAAGAAAATATAAACTCGATCCAATATGGAGGAGAGACATGAATACCAGTATTATTTTAAGAGAGAATGTTGATGGTCTTGGAATTATCGGTGATGTGGTGTCGGTTAAAGCCGGTTATGCCAGAAATTACTTGATTCCCAAACAACTGGCAAGCGCTGCTAATGAGCGCAATGTCAAGGAACTTGACCATCAGAAGCGGCAGCTGGCGCGTAAGCTTGAAAAAGTGACTAAAGATGCTGAGGGAGTCAAGGCCCGGATTGAAAAGGTTATCTGTACTTTTACACAGCGTGCCAGTGAAGAGGGCAAGCTGTTTGGTTCTGTCACATCGATGGATCTTGAAGCTAAGCTGCAAGCAGCAGGAGTTGATATTGATCGTAAGAAGATTCAACTCGGCGAACCGATTAAATCTCTTGGCGAGCACCTTGTTCCGGTAAAGCTGGATGCAGGAGTAGTTGCTGAGATAAAAGTTACTGTTAAGGCTGAAGAAGAGGCATAGAAAGCTTTATTTCAGACTTCTTTAAGGGGTTGATAGATCGAGAGATCTGTCGCCCCTTTTGACCAACAGCTCAGTCGGTTCTGTTACAGAGTATATTCCTCTTTTCTTTTCCACTCTTTAATTTCAACCTTTCCCCTTTGACCATTGACCAGCAACGCTGAAACTATTTTTTTACAGTCGGTAAATATGCTGAAAATAAAAATTATTTGCTTGAGTTAAAAACTCTTTCCTGTCATATTATTGGTTCACACTAACATTTGTCCGGCTGCCAGAAGTAACCCCGACTGTTTTTTTAATGCTGAGCAGAACTGTTTATATCAAGGGTTGCGCTATTGCCGGGCTGAAAAAATGGAGACTTTATTGTGGCTGTTGATTTTGATTTAGATTTGACCGATCTGATTATGAGCGGTCATCTGATCGATATCAGGGCTGCAAAAATTCTGATTGTTGATGATGACCCGCTCATTGTTGATGTTCTCAGTGTGGTATTAAAGGAAGGTGAATATCAAAACATCTTTTCCACGGGTGATCCTTACCAAGTTATCCCTCTCTATAAAGAGCATCGATTTGATCTCATCATTCTGGATATTCAAATGCCAGGAATGTCCGGCATAAAAATTTTGCAACAGTTGCAGAAGGTGGTCAAGAGCAGTTTTTTACCGGTTGTCGTATTGACTGCCCATGGAGACCAGAAAATTCGAAAACAGGTTCTGGGAATGGGGGCCAAAGATTTCATTACCAAGCCATTTGAGCACTGGGAAATTTTATTACGGATTCAGAATGCTTTGCATGCAAGCTTATATCATAAACAGCAGGTTTCTCTGAAAGATCTACTTGAAGGGGAGATTCAGAAGAGAACGAAAGAGATTTTAGAAACTCAGTTTGAGATTGTCCACAGGCTTGCTGTTGCCGGTGAGATGAGAGACAATGAAACTGGGGCACATGTCCAACGGATGAGTCATATCTGCAGTTTGTTGTCTCGCAAGCGGGGGTTGGGGAGTGAATTCTCAAAATTGATGCTTTACGCAAGTGCCATGCATGATGTGGGTAAAATTGGAATTCCCGACAGTATTTTATTAAAATCAAAAGGACTGAGCCCTGAGGAGTGGTTGGTGATGCAGCAGCACCCAAATATTGGTGCCAGGATTATCGGTAATCACAGTTCAAAGTTGATTTCTTTAGCCCGGGAAATTGCCCTTTGTCATCATGAAAAATGGGACGGTAGCGGCTATCCTAACGGGATCTCGGGCAATCAAATTCCAGTTTCTGCACGAATAGCTGCAATCAGTGATGTCTTTGATGCTTTAACCTCAGATCGTCCTTATAAACAGGCCTGGGCAATAGAGGAAGTGGTTGAGACACTGCAGGCAGAATCTGGGAAACACTTTGAACCCGTTATGGTGGAACTTTTTCTGGAAAATTTGGCGGAAATTATTGAAATTAAAGATCGCTATATAGATCATGAATTTCATTTGACTTGATTTAAGCACTGTTTATAAAAGTAAAGAGATTGTCTATGTTGATGATGAAATGTCCACAATGTAATAAATATATTAATTCAGAGCTGTTAGCTGAGATTGAATCCATTGTCTGTGAACATTGTGAGGCCACGGTTCCAGTCATCAATTTGCTGGTTTCGTCAAATGGGTTCACTTTTGATCGAAATCATTTATTGAAACAATTTTTCCGCTATAGACAGTTGCTTGATGAAGTGATTGATGAGCGAAATTCATTGTCAAATACCTCGGATGAGAGTAAACGCAGTCTTGAGCAGTTTATGACGCTCCTTCAGGGAATGATGGCGGGAGCCAGGGGTAATTTTCGTTATGAATTTAGTCCCTCATTAGCGGCCCAACTTTGTTATAGCAAAAATGAATGCAGTGGTATTCTTTTCAATCTGAGTACCGAGGGGGCTTGTGTCGAAATTCCCCGCTTAAACCCTCTTCCTCGGGTTGGGGGATCTATTTCTATCGAATTCTCACTTCCGGATCAGGCTGAGGTTTTTTTAATCAATGGTGAAATTTGCTGGACCCGGAAAGCAAAAGAGATGGATGAGGCTAAACACAGTGCCGGGGTTAAATTTGACCAGTTAGGCGCTTCAGTTCACACGACACTTTGGCAATATATCTCCGGGCAGGCGAGTGCTGTTGAAAAGTGACCTTCCAGATGACGACAAGCGACCCCGCAGCAATCATGCTACGGGGCGGTAAATCCTGAACCGACAAAAATCAGTAACCGATACCTGCAGGTTGTACACTCCCGGGGTCAGTTGCGTGACACGGGGTTACACCATAAACCATACCGCAATTATCGCAGCGGTCTTCCATCGTTTGCATGGTGAAAACAGTTTCACAGCTTGCACATTTGATCTCAGGGGGAATGGGCATTGCGTAGCTACTGAATCCCATCTGCCTTAATTTGTTGACAATCTGTTCTCCATTGCCAAAACTTCCACTACAACCGTCATGCATTTTATTCTCCTATAAATGATGTGTTCGTATAAGCGATGGCTAAGCTAAAATTTCGTCCCACAAGGCGTAGTGTTTTTTCAAGGGTGAAGACATACTTGTGTATGTCGAAGTCTTGAAAAAACGCTGCAACACCGTGGGTCGGATTTTTTGCGACGCCATCTTAGATGTTTTCCAGGGTCTCCCCTGTACGGATTCTGTTTCTCAGTGCGAGAAGTTTGTTGTCCAGTTTCTCCAGCGTAACCAGATTTTTCCGTTCTGCTTCGCTGGAATCAATAATTTTAGCGATCCCGCCATTCTTGATCACCAGACGGCGGTCACCCATCAGGGCAAGAATTGGATCGTGGGTTGCCATCAGGATGATTTTTTCCTCTTTGATCAGCAGATCCAATGCCTTTTTGCGATCAATTCCGGCATTTTCAATCTCATCAATCAGGGCAATCGGTGATTTGCTCAAAATTGCCATGTCGGCAATCATCAGCGCCCGTGATTGTCCGCCACTTAATGATGTGACCGGCGTATCAGGCGCAAATTTCTCCCCGGCCAGTTCATTGGCCTGTTTCAGAATCTGCGCAACTTTTTCTTCCGGGTCAGTCACCAGTCGGCTTTCTGCGTGCATGCGGATAAATTCTTCCGCTGATAGATCCATGACAAAGTTCATATTTTGTGACAATTGTGCGACCAGTTTATATTCAGTAGAAAAGCGCCACTTGCTGTCCGGTACTTGACCATTGATGAGGATTTTTCTTCTGGTTGGAGTATCCCCCTGTGCAACCCACTCAATATCTGCCAGCAGCCGACTTTTTCCAGAACCGGTTGGGCCAACAATGCAGATGACTTCTCCCGGTTTCAGGGTTAACTCAAGGTTTTCTGCTTTACCCGATTTGTCACGACCGCCAATAATTGTCAGCTCCTTAACCTCATCCATGGGATCGCTTAAAGCCAGCATCCCTTCGAGAAAAGCATCAAGGCTCTGGCGCAGCTGTTCTGGAGCAATCCCAAGATCTTCGAGATGATCTGGATCAAGATTGTCAAGGTAAGACTGCAGAGTGTCAGAACCTGGTTTAACGACCAATCCGAATGAGGTGAGAAAGTCCTCGATATAAGGATGTTCAACCAGAATTTCGGACATCGGTTTATGGAATAAAGCTGTTTCTTTCATTTGTCTTATCTTTCTTAAATTGAAAACAGAGGAATAACCACAGAGACACGGAGTCACTGAGGTTATAAAGCCTTTGAAGAGGTTTTCTCTGTGCCTCAGTGGTAAGCGCCCAAGGTGTTTATATATCCATTTTGCGGATATTACCCATCTGGTGTTCTTCCCCGATCCGGGTTTCTCCCAGACAGTAGGAACAGAGCGCAGAAGGCATGGAGAAGCGTAGGACTTTCCCTTTCAGGGTTTCAATATCTGACGCTTCTTCAAACAAACTGGTCAGTTCAAAGGCTCCCTGTCCGGTGATCCCGTTGACATTCATGATGATGGCACCGGGGTTGACCTGTTTGACCCGCGAGGCAAAAACTTCCCGTTCAGCCTGGGAGACGATGTCACCTTTGGTGATGATCACGATATCGGCTGATTTCAACATTGGCCCGATCTTTTTTGGTGTACCGATCCCACTGAGATTGTCGATCACACAGACCGCGGTAATTTCTTTAATGTGAGGAGAGCAGCGGTTGCATAGCCCGGCACTTTCGCTGATCAGGTATTCACAGCCATTTTTGTGTCCCCAGGTGACACACGATTCGATATTGCTGACAAAATAGTGATCCGGGCAAAGTGCCCCCGAGAGTCCTTTTTTGACCAGCACCCCTTTTTGGGCATAGAGTTTATCGTCATCGGTCAGCAGACAGTCAAATTTGACCACCCCGATTTTTTTATCACGAGCCTGTAGAGCCTCAATCACTCGTAAAATGACGGATGTTTTCCCGGATGATGGTGGCCCGGATATGGTTAAAAATCTCATGATTTCACCTATTGATGTAATGTTTGCGTAGGGGCGGACCGGTGTGTCCGCCCTGTTTGTTTTGCCGTAAATGGGCGAACACATCGGTTCGCCCCTACAAAAGACATATGTTATGCCGCGTTCATTGAATCTTCAAAAACTTTCGTTGTGTGTTTAATCAAGGCACCAATATCGTTCTGGTAGATATAATCCCAGCCGATCCACTTCCACGGATGATCCCCTTCCAGTTGATTGTCCACTTCCGGGTGGACCGAGGGGAATAGCCCTCTTTGTGCCAGAATTTCCCCGACTGGTTTGCTGGAGAGATATTCGGCAATCGGCTTGACCGTTTCCAGACTGTCCCGTTTGGTGAGCATGAAAATCGGGCTGACAACTGCGCCATCTTCGGGCCAGATAATCTCCAGGCTTTTAACCATCCGTGCCATTTTGGTAAAGAAGTAAGGCATGATGGTAATCAGGGGCTTTTCTTCGGCAACCCGTTTGGCATTCTTAACCATCTGTGATGGATGCATAGCTTTCAACATACAGCGGCCCAGCTTTTTAATTCCTTCGTCACCGTGTTCTTTGTGCAGGGCAAGGAGGATGGCGTTAAACAGGTCGAAATCACCGACCGGCAAGGCAACTTTCTGCTCATATTCTGGTTTCAGCAGGTCAGCCCAGGTTCGTGGAATGGGAAGATCGCCAAGAACATCGTGATTAACCATGAAAACTGCGGGAACTGCGGCAATAATTGAATAATCTTTTTTAGGATCTTTAATGTCAATGTCAGCAAAATCAGGATTGACGGCAGGATCGGTGATATCGGTAAAAACCCCTTGATCTTTAAAGCGGCCGATTGTTTTCTGATCAAAGAAGGTTTCAAATCCGGCAGAGAGGAAGATGTCTGGCAATTCTTCGGCTTTTTCAATTCCCTGAATATTCTCTTCAATCCAGTTGGCGCCGACTGATGCGGCCTCCAGTTTGTAACTGACCGTATTCCCTGTTTCAACGGTATAGTTTTCAATAAAGGCATCAAACCCTTCCAGCAATGGCAAGCGGACCGGGCAGGGGAGTAGACCGGATACGGTAACCTGACTGCCGGTTTTTTCCGTCACTTTCATGGTCACGTCAACCTGATTCAGTTCCTCATCAATTTTAGTCTGAAGCAGACCAAGGAAATTATCCAGATCATATTTCTTGGTCTGTGCCGCCCGTTCCAGTTTCAGAAATGCACCAACGGCGTTGCGCTGTTTTTCATCCCGAAAGTTGTCAAACCCGTTAGCAACAAAAACATCCAGGGTTTCTGGCCAGCGATCAAGAACATCTTTGACGGTCATATCTTTGTTTAACAGGGTCGTTGTCATAACTATAGTTCCTCACTTTAAATGTGTTTATGGCCCGTTTTAAGGCGAGTATACGGGAAGAGGTTGCGGCTTAAATTGATGCAGATCAAGAAATATCAGAAATATTACCATTTTTGTCAACAATCCCTATTCTATGGAGTGCAATACCTGATTGTCAACTCAATGAGGCTCGAAAAAAAATTAATTTGCACTATGCAAACGTATTTAGTTGATTTTAGTCGCCTGAGAAAATATAACTGTTTTTATCTACAATTTGACCTGGATCAATTTTTTCGGGTGCTGACTGTGTCATTTTCTAGCGGCGAAGAAAATAATCCTATGACCTTAACCAAAGGAGTACATCAACATGAGTATGTTTTGTTTTCAATGTCAGGAAGCGGCTAAGAATACGGGCTGTGAAATTGTCGGCGTCTGTGGAAAAAAAGAAGACACCGCGCAACTGCAGGATCTGCTGGTTTTTACCCTGAAGGGGTTGGCCGTTGTTGCTGCCGAAGCTAAAAAGCAGGGTAAGCGGGATGCTTCTACCGGTCTGTTTATTGCTCAGGGTCTGTTCGCAACGATTACCAATGCAAACTTTGACAATGCCCGTTTTGTCGAGCTGATCAAAGCAACTGTTTCCAAACGTGATGGTTTGAAAACTGCGATTGGTTTCAGCAGTGATGCTGATGTTGTTAACTGGAATGGTTCTGAGTCCGAATTTGTCGCAAAAGGGTCAGAGGTTGGGGTTCTGTCTCAACCGAATGAAGATGTCCGTTCTTTGCGTGAACTGCTGATTTATGGTTTGAAGGGACTGGCAGCCTATACCGATCATGCCGCTATCCTTGGTTTTGAGAAAGCTGAAGTTTATGATTTTATCGTTGAAGCATTGGTATCAACGACCCAGGATCTAAGTGTCGATGAGATGGTCGGTATGGTGCTGAAATGTGGCTCCACAGCTGTCACTGCCATGGCTCTGCTTGATGAAGCCAATACTACCTCTTATGGCAATCCAGAAATGACGACTGTTAAGCTTGGAGTGCGCGGTAACCCCGGCATCCTGATTTCCGGTCACGATATGAAGGATATGGAAGAGCTGCTCAAACAGACTGAAGGAACCGGCGTTGACGTCTATACTCACTGTGAAATGTTGCCGGCCAACTCCTATCCGGCATTCAAAAAATACGACCACCTGGTCGGCAATTATGGCAATGCCTGGTATGAGCAGGGTAAGGAATTTACCACTTTTAATGGTCCCATCCTGATGACCACCAACTGTATTACCCCGGTTAAAGATGCTTACAAAAATCGTATTTACACCACCGGTCTGGCTGGTTGGCCAGGAGTGACCCATATTGAAGATCGTCCTGAGGGTGGCAGCAAAGATTTTTCAGCACTGATTGAGCAGGCTAAAACCTGCGAAGCACCGACCGAAATTGAAACCGGTGAGATTGTTGCTGGTTTCGCTCACCATCAAGTGATGGCAGTGGCTGATAAAGTTGTAGATGCAATCAAGACTGGTGCTCTTAAGCGCTTTGTGGTTATGGCTGGTTGCGATGGCCGTCATAACAGCCGGAAGTATTTCACTGAAGTGGCTGAAGAATTGCCAAAGGACACGATTATTCTGACGGCTGGTTGTGCCAAGTTCCGTTATAATAAACTGGATCTCGGCGATATCGGTGGGATTCCACGGGTTCTCGATGCCGGCCAGTGTAACGATTCTTATTCCCTGGTCTACATCGCTATGGAATTGCAGAAAGTCTTTGAGCTGGACAACATCAATGATCTGCCGATCTCCTACGATATCGCCTGGTACGAGCAAAAGGCGGTCATCGTTTTGTTGGCGTTGCTTTCTCTTGGCGTCAAGGGTATTCGCCTTGGACCAACATTGCCTGCTTTCCTTTCACCGAATGTGGTCAAAGTCCTGGTTGACAGCTTTGACATCAAACCTATCGGTGAAGTGAAAGCTGATGTTGAAGCAATAATGGCTGGAAATTAAACGCAGCTTATAAGTATTGAAGATTGAAAGGGTGGATGGTCGAAAGACTGTCCACCCTTTTTTTGTTCTAAATATTGAAACATTCATTGAAATTTTCGCTACTTGTTGGCAGAATGCCGCAACCTGAATATCAACAACAATAATCATCATTCAAGAAGGAAATTGAATATGTCATACGGAAAAAAAGAGGGTGTTCTTTATTTTGGTATTCCATCTGGAAGCCTTAACGAACAGGTTTTACGCCTGTTGGCAAAGTCGGGTCGGCCGTTAAAAAAAGGGCGGCAATATGAGATGATGGGTCCCTATGACAAGGATGTTGTTTTCCGGATTCTTGATCGCAAAGAGATGGCCCAGAAGGTGAGCGATGGAATTGTCGATTGCGGGATCACTGGCAAGGATTATATTTTTGAAGCGGGACGGGAAAATGAGGTGGTGGTGTTGGGGGATTTTATCTTTTCCAAGTATACCAACCAGCCTTCCCGGTTGGTTCTGGCAACTCGGCCGGGACTTGGCATCGAAACCCCTGAGGATTGCAAGGGGAAGATTATCGCCACCGAGCTGCCGAATTTGACCAGGCGGCGAATGTCTGAGTTGTATGGTATCGATGATCTCCAGATTTTACACAGCGAGGGGAAGACCGAGGCAAAAGTGAATATGGGGGAGTGTGATGCTTTTACCGATATTACCGAAACCGGCGCGACCTTAAAAGCAAATGGCAATATTATTATCGCCGAGTTGTTTACCTCCAATCCTCAGTTGATTGCCAATCCCGATGCCATCAAAAATTCAGCAAAACTGGAAAAGATGGAAGATATCCGCATCTGTATTGATGCGGTGTTGCAGGCGGAGCGGGAACCGGTTTTTATGGTGTTTATGGATGTTCCAACCACAGTTTTGTCTCAAGTTGAGAAGCTGTTGCCATCGGTCGTTTCTCCAACTGTCAGTCCCGTTATTGATAAAGCATGGTGCAGTGTCTCAGCGGTGATTCGTGAATCGGAGCTGAATATTCTGGCTCCACAATTACTCCGACTTGGTGTCGATGGCATTGTGCCTATTCCGGCACCCAAGGTTTTTACTCAGGATATGGTCAAGGCGAACCGTTTTTAACGCAGAGATGCTGAGATCGGAGAGTCCGCAGAGAAAAAAATGAGATATTCTTGTTCTTAAGTTTCTCTGTTTCTCTCCACCTCTCCGTTAAAAATATTTCTTTTTTGGGAGATTGTTATGGATAAAAAAATATTAGAAGAGGGCACCAAGCTGCTGATCGATTTCAAAAAGCGGGGTGGTTTAATTCCCGCAGTGGTACAGGATGTTGCTGATGGGCGTATTTTGATGCTGGCTTATGTGAATCCTGAAGCGTTAGAGACAACTTTAGAGAAGGGGATGGCTACTTTCTGGTCAACATCAAGAAATGAGCTGTGGACCAAGGGAGAAACTTCCGGCGATTTTCTTAAAATTGTCGAGATCCTGACCGATTGTGATCAGGATGCATTGATCTATCGGGTTGAACCGCAGGGTGGTGGTGCTTGCCACACCAGAGATCCTGAGTCGGGTAAAACCCGTTCCAGCTGCTTTTATCGAAAATTTGAATTGCCCGGCGAGCAATTAATCCACATAAAATAAGTAAGAGAACAGATTGGTAAAAGAAAAAAGCGGTCGGTGAAGAACCTTCCGCTTTTTTCTTTTGTCCGACTCTGATATTCTCCAAAGCTGATTTGATCTTTGGGAGTTATTTATGGAAGAGAACCAGACCCACCGTTTGCCACCACAGAATCTTGAAGCTGAAATGTCAGTTTTGGGTGGGGTGTTGTTGGAAAATGAAGCCCTCAACCGTGCCTTGGAATTTCTGCGGACAGAGGATTTTTACCGTGAGAGTCACCGTAAAATCTTTAATGCCCTGATTATTTTAGGGGATAAGAGTGAACCGGCTGATCTGGTCACGCTGACGGCAGTACTGAAGGATCGTGGCGAGCTTGAAGCTGTTGGCGGAAGCACCTATCTGGCGACTCTGGTCGATTATGTTCCAACAGCAGCCAACATTAATTACTACTGTAAGTTGGTTAAAGAGAAAGCGGTTGCACGTAAATTGATCGAAGCGTCAACTGCTATCGCCACCCGTGGTTATGAAGGCGGGGATATGGAGGAGATCCTTGATCAGGCAGAAAAATCAATTTTTGAGATCTCCGAAAATCGGATGCGCCCCTCCTACTTCCCGGTACGAGATATTCTGAAAGATACCTTTAAGTCGATAGAGGCGCTCTATGAACGCAAAGAACTGGTGACCGGAGTCCCGACTGGTTATCACGATTTGGACAGAATGACCGCCGGGTTACAACCAAGTGATCTGATTGTTGTTGCTGGACGTCCTTCGATGGGAAAAACCGCCTTTGCCTTGAACCTGATTGAATATGCAGCGACCCATGTTGACAAACCAGTTCCAGCAGTTATTTTTTCTCTGGAAATGAGTAAAGAACAGTTGGTGCAACGGATGCTCTGCTCCCTGGCCAAGGTTGATGCCGGGCGGTTGCGAACTGGACATCTGGGGGAGTCGGACTGGCCGAAGTTAACCATGGCGGCTGGACAGTTGAACGAAACTCAAATTTTTATCGATGATACCCCGGCGATATCGGTACTTGAATTGCGCTCGAAAGCGCGGCGGTTGAAGGCTGAACATGGTTTAGGCCTGATTGTCGTCGATTATTTGCAGTTGATGCGGGGCAGTAATCCCGAAAGTCGACAGCAGGAAATCTCTGAAATTTCCCGCTCCCTCAAAGCCTTAGCCAAGGAGCTGGCATTGCCGGTTGTGGCTCTGTCGCAGTTGAACCGCTCCCTTGAAAGCCGTACCGACAAACGTCCGATGATGGCTGATTTGCGTGAGTCCGGAGCGATTGAGCAGGATGCTGACGTGATTATGTTTGTCTATCGCGAGTCGGTTTATTGCGAGGATTGTAAAAGCCGGGAGAGAACCTGCGAAAAGGGGCACGATAAAGATGCTGAAATCATTATCGGTAAGCAGCGGAACGGCCCGATTGGAACGGTCCATCTGACCTTTCGAGGTGAATTTACCCGCTTTGAGAATCAGGCTAAGCGGGATGATAGCTATTGAAATGCCGATTGCTAGGAGGCTGTCGGACTATACGGACTGAAGCGAAAATTTGGAGGTTTGAGAACAGTTTTTAACTCGTTTGCAGGCTCATAGCTATAGCTATGGGGCAAAAAGGAGCTAAAAAATGAGCCAAACAAACGGATTTGCAGCCAGTTCATGGAGTGTCCGACGGCCTCCTAATGTAAGGGCAATTCATGAATTGCCCCTACGGTTGATTTTGTGATTATTTTAACTCCCCCGTTTCACTTCGATCTCGAGTATTTTAATCTTTTTTCTTAGCGTATTCCGGTTGATCCCAAGAATCTCCGCAGTTTTAATCTGGTTACCACGGGTTTTTTTCAAAACAATATTGATCAGTGGACGTTCTATCTGATGCAATACCATTTCGTAAAGGTTGTCCATTTCCTGCAGATTCATTTGCACCAGAGAATTTTCTAACTTTCGTGCTACCAGAGATTCAAGTGATTCGTCCTGACTTTGAATTTTTTCATCTTCAAACAGTCCTGGAAAATCGGAAGGAGTCAGAACGTGGTTAGGTGAAAGCAGGGCGGCACGCTTGATGACATTCTCCAATTCTCTGATATTGCCAGGCCAGTTGTATGCTCTGAAAAAATCGAGTGTTTCCGGGCTACATTCCATGGAATCAATGCCCAGGTCCTGTTTAGATTTCTGCAGAAAGAAATCAACCAGCAGTGGAATATCATCCAGCCGCTCTCGTAGAGCTGGAAGTTTAATCGGTAATACATTGAGTCGATAATAGAGATCTTCCCGAAAGTGTTTTTCTTTAACCAGGGCGGTAATATCCTGATTGGTTGCAGCGACAATTCGCACATCAACCGGTATGGTCCGGTTTCCACCGGTGCGGGTAATTTCTTTTTCCTGTAGTACCCGTAGTAGCTTTGCCTGCAATTCTGGCGGCATGTCACCGATCTCATCCAGAAACAGGGTACCCCCAGTGGCTTGTTCAAATTTTCCTATTTTACGTTCGGTTGCGCCGGTAAAAGCTCCCCGCTCATGACCAAATAGCTCTGTTTCTAAAAGTTCACGAGGAATCGCTGCGCAGTTTATGGCAATAAATGGTTTGCCGAGACGCTGACTATTGATATGAATGGCCCGGGCGACCAATTCTTTGCCCGTTCCACTTTCGCCGGTCACCAGAACGGTGACATCTGATCCGGCAACCCGGCCAAGTATTTTGTAGATTTCCTGCATCGGTTGGCTGTTGCCAATTATTGCCTGGCTAAAACTATACTGATCCTGCAGCTCTTCTTTTAGTTGATCGATCTTCTCGGTCATTTCTGCCGCTTTTTCCGCTTTTAAAATAATGGCATCAAGAGCGGTCAGATCAAAGGGCTTGGTCAGGTAGTCGTAGGCGCCATTTTTCATTGCAGTTACGGCGTGTTCCATGGTCGCTTCGGCCGTCATAATAATAATCAATGTGTCGGGATAGTCGCTGCGGAACTGCTTAAGCAGGTCAAGACCCTGGATGCCCGGCATTTTGATATCCAGAACGGCAAGATCGTAGTGATGCTGCCTGGCCAGGTTTCTGGCCTGAAAACCATCGACTGCAAGATCTACACTGAAGCCCTGCTTTTTTAAAGCTTTGGATAGAACCCAGCGGATACTCTCTTCATCGTCGGCGACGAGAATGCGTTGAATTGCCATTGTTCATTTTTCCTTATTGATTGTACGGGTGTGAAATAGCGGTAATGATACTTTAACCTGGGTGCCCCCTTCAGGCCGATCGACGAATTGTAATAGGCCCTTATGGTCGGTAACAATTTTCTGACAGATTGGCAGTCCGAGGCCATTACCATCGGTTTTAGTCGTGTAGAAAGGGGTGAATGCTTTTTCCAGTTCTGCCGCAGAAATTCCCGGTCCCTGGTCGCTTATAGAGATCTGGACAATCGGGGTCGGACGGGTCCCCGGAAGGCTCAAGTGATACTTAGCATCGATACGGCTTGCAATGAGAATTTCGCTATGGTCAGAAGTTGCTTCACAGGCATTTTTTATCAGATTCAAAAAAAGACTCATCAGCAGGTCGTGATCACCTGGAATATCTGGAATACTGGGATCGAGTTGCCATTTAAAGCGAATGTTATGATCGCTGGCGGTCTTTTTTTGTAATTTGACAATTCCATCCAGAAGTTGACAGATGTTAACTGATTCAACTTGGGATTTGCGTGGGCGTGAAAGATTCAATAATTCTTCGATTATACGATTGACCCGTTCTGTTTCGCGCACAATCAGTCGGGTATATTCCTGAAGGTCACTGTTTCCCTCCAACTCCATCTGCAGTAGTTGGGCAGAACCTTTGATTCCACCGAGTGGATTTTTTATTTCGTGTGCCAGTCCTGCGGCCATAGTTTTAATCATGGCTAACTGATCGGCATGACGTAGTGCTCCTTCGAGGGAATGAACCTGAGTCAGATCATGGAGAACAATAACGGCACCTTGTTGTGGCTGTGATGCTGAAAATATGGGTGATACTGTTATGCTGATCTGTCGTTGTTGTTGGCTTGAGGTTTTCAAGATAACCGTTTCATGGCTGGAGATAGATCGTCCTTCATCCAAGGTTGTGCGTGCCAGATAGCAGAGAGTCTTTTGTTGCGGAAAACACTCAAAAAAAGATTTATGCAGAGTCTGTTTTTCGGATAGCCCGGTCAGGTGATGCGCCGCTGAATTAAAGAAAATAACTATCCCCTGTTGATCGATGGCAATGACAGCATCGTCAATACTTTCCAGGATCAAGGCATATTCCTGATAGGAGTGTTGCTGTGAAGTGCTCATGCTGCCTCAGCTTGGGAGAAAAATAATTCGGTCAGTTCCAGAACTTGATCGAGGTGTTCAGCTTTTTGCAGAGCCGCACGAAAATGACTGGCCCCCGCCAATCCCCGCGCATACCAGCATAGATGTTTTCGCATTTCCAGCAGAGTCTTCTTCTCTCCAAATTGCTTGCGGTGTAACTGCAGGTGGTCAATTGCTACCTGAAGCTTCTCCATTGGGGTTGGATAAATCACTGCTTTTCCTGCAAGCAGTGCCAGAATTTGACGGATCAGCCAGGGATTACCATAGCCACCACGACCAATCATAATCGCATCGCAATCGGTTTTCTGGAGCATCTGTAAACCATCTTCGGCGTTGAAAATATCACCACTTCCAAACACGGGTATATTTAGAGCAGATTTCAATTCGGTAATATGTTCCCAGCATGCTTTTCCAGAGAAACCCTGACTGCGAGGGCGGGGGTGCAGAGTGATTGCATCGACCCCTTCCGCTTCTGCAATCCGCCCAATCTCTAGAAAATTGAGAGATTGTTCATCCCACCCTGAACGAATTTTTACCGTCAGTGGCCCGGAGTAAACTTTGCGTACCACCTTAAGGATCTGACCAACCCGCCGAGGTTCCTGTAGCAGGGCACTTCCGGCACCGCTACGGACCACTTTTTTAACCGGGCAGCCCATATTTATGTCCAGCAAAGAGCCATCATCACTAACCATCGCAGCTGCTTTTGTGAGTACGGTTGGATCGTCTCCAAATAGTTGAATTCCAAGAGGAAACTCTTCATGATCGGTGGCAAGTAATAGGCGGGTTTTCTGACCATCGCGAATCAACCCATTGGCACTGATCATTTCAGTAAATACCAGACTCGCACCGAAAGATTTCATGATTTTTCGGTAGGGCAGGCTGGTAATCCCTGCCATAGGTGCTAAAATTACTGGACCTGATAATCGCAGCGACTTTATCTGGGGAGTTTGTATCTGCATAATAATTAGGCATATTAATTTAATCCTTGTTTTCAGGGCAAGTTAAAAATAACCTTTTTTGTCAGGTAAAGGCACCTAACTTGTGCGGGTACCTTTTTTGGATACAGTATACAATTTACAGCTTGACAAGGGAGAAGCGAGTTGTTAAAACGATATTTGTGATTTTAAGCGAAGGAAGGTTTATGGGCTCTTAAATATGGGGTCAAAGTATCGCTAATTACTTTAGCTTATGGAGCTACTAAAAAACTGTTTTTTTATGTAGCTCATTTTCCGCATTGCGGAAATATTTCTTTCTTGGCCCATATGGGCATCTTCAAATTGTTTCAACAACCACAAAAGGAGAGAGAGTATGTCAACATTGAAAAAGGTTTTAGCGGAAAAGATTAAAGCACATCGTCCCCGCGTCACTAAACTGGTTAAAGAGCATGGTGATGTGGTTCTCGGTGAAGCAACTATCGGTCAGTGTATCGGTGGCGCTCGTGGTATCAAGTCTCTGGTAACCGATATCTCCTATCTTGATCCAATGGAAGGGATTCGTTTCCGTGGCATGACCATTCCTGAAACTTTTGC
>JAGGWI010000254.1 GCA_021157505.1 Desulfuromusa sp.
AAAAGGAGGAAGACGGTGGCAAAAACAATTTTGATTACCGGGGCGACATCCGGTTTTGGCAAGGCCTGTGCGGAGTACTTTGCAGCTCAGGGGTGGCAGTTGATTTTGACCGGCCGTCGTCGTGAACGGTTGGAGCAGCTGGAAAAAAAGTTGGGAGCAAGTATTCGTCAGGTTATCACTCTGGATGTGCGTGACCGGGATCAGGTTTTTGAACAACTCGGTTCATTGATCGATGTTGATGTGCTGTTGAATAATGCCGGACTGGCGCTGGGGTTAGAGCCTGCCTGGGATGTCAATATTGATGACTGGGAGGTGATGGTCGATACCAATATCAAGGGTCTCATGTATTGCACTCGTGCAGTGTTACCACAGATGGTGAAACGTGGTAGCGGCCATATTGTTAATATTGGTTCTACCGCTGGAGCCTGGCCCTATCCTGGTGGCAATGTCTATGGTGGCACCAAAGCTTTTGTTCAGCAATTCAGTCGCAATTTGCGCGCGGATTTACTTGGCAACAATATCCGGGTCACTAATCTGGCTCCAGGAATGTCTGAAAGCGAATTTTCCGAGGTTCGTTTTAAGGGTAATGTTGAACAGGCAGCCAAAGTTTATCAAGGAGCAGAGCCTTTACTGCCACAAGATATCGCTGAGACGGTTTTCTGGATTGTCAATCGCCCGGCACATGTCAACATCAATGCGATCGAAGTGATGCCAGTGGATCAAGCCTGGGGGCCATTTTCTATCCATCGGGACTAAAATAATTGTCGGTGAAGGGTTTTTTCCAGTTCTAATGCCGGGGTAAAATCAATCTTCCGTTCGAGGGTTTTGCGACAATCATTCAATGCCCGGCTGAGCAGTTTCATCTCAAAACAAGTTTGTGCCCGTCCCCAGTAGCCTTCGTACTGCTGGGGATTCATGTCAATGAAGCGGTCATAATCTTCCAGAGACAGGTCAAATTTTTCAAGGATTCGGTAAGCCAGCCCCCGGTTGCTCCAGGCACGGCTATTTTCATCGTTGTGTTCAATGGCTCTGCTGAAATCTTCGATCCCCTTTTGATATTCAGCCAGAGCAAACAGCGCCATGCCACGATGATTGTAGATCAGTGAGCGGATCACAGGATCAAGTTTCATCCGTAAAAGAGCAGCATAGATATTGATGGCTTTTTGAAACTGATTATTACTGTGTGCTTCCAGAGCTGCAAACATTAATTTTTCCAGTTTCTTTGAATCCTGACAATCGGGAATGGAAATATCCTTTTCCGGGACGATTTCCTCTAATTCCGGCAGTTGTGAGATATGGATTGCTCCAAAATCAGAAGACATCAGCTCGACATCTTGACGGCACTTCAAACCGCGCCGGCGGATCTCTTTCTGGTAGTCACGAATTTCCTGAAAAATCAGGTCAGATAAATTCAGCGAGGCATTCAGCGAAGCCAGTTTTCGGCGGATCGAGTGATTTGGCATATTGATATCTGATTTGTAAACCAACTCATGTTCAACCTCAGCCCAGGCCTCCTGGAGAATTGTGCGTAACTGAATTTCACAGACATCGGCGCTGTGGGGGAGATGTCTGGACTGATCCAGCGGTGTGGTGCGAATCAATAGATGGACAGAATCATAACCAAATTCGTGAAAAGAGTGTTGCTCTGCCTTGCGTTCCATCTCTAAAATTTCAAAATTCTGGGTAATAAGGTGTTCCACAATTTCTAAATCTTCCAGAAATGGGCACACAATTCTGATCCCCATCAGATCGGTAATCTGGAGGAGTTCGCTCCCCTGTAATTTGCTCAACCTGACCAGTTTATCGCAAAAGTTATCAAACCGCTTAAGCCGATATTTGATCGTGACGGAGAGTCCCGCCTCTTCAACTATTTTGCATAATTGTTGGTAGATATTATTGAGCAGACGCTCATAACTGGGGCGCAATTCAAGGTATAGTTTTTCCGTAGTTTCTCGATCAGGAAGAAGCTGCCGATCTTTGTTGGTTACGGTCATCAGGTCTTCTCAATTCAGATAAATATTAAAGAATGATCATCTTAATTTAACCAGATAAGCGCCATAAGTCAAATTTTTACAGGATCAGATAGCCGTTGCGATCTGCTATATGGCCAGCGGTGACCATGAGTTAAATCAATCGCAATTAAAATTTCAGGGGGATCTTGACCGATAGATAGAAAAGCAGAAAGAGCATCCATGGAAGGATCGAGACACGTCAATAAATCTTCGTGTCAGAGGTCCTCACGGATAGCAGCCATGTCGGGAAGTTGAGCTGGTACTTCCAATAACAACCATTCCGAGCAATCCAAGAGAGCCAAGTCACATCATTTTGTGAAAGATTGTACACATAAAAAAGAATAATAAATTTCTGTTACGCAGTAGCGGTGACAACTTGCTGTGTTAAGATATGTTCCCTGTTTTTCTGAAAATTATTTTACTGGTACTGAACTTTAGCGGAGATGGATTCAATGAAAAAAAATATGATCACTTTAATTTGGCAGATATGGCTGGTCGTTATCCTGATGACGATGTCAAATGGTGCTTTTGCTGCTGACTGCCCTCCTGGTATCAAAGCGGTCACCAGTAAAGATATGAATATCCCTAAGGAAGTGCTGGCCTATCATGTTAAGCCACTGACAAAATGTGAGCTTGAGGTTGAGGCACAGGCATGGCTTTTGTTACTGAAGGAGAAAGTGGCAGAGATCAGTAGTGCTCAGGTGGCGGCAATTTACGAGATGGAAGAGGTAGAAAAGGGCGTTGAACAGAAATGGATGCAGAACGCCTTGATACAAAGAGCGATTAAAGCTGCTTTAAGTAAAGCAAAGAGTGAAGGGGTGTCGATTTCTGTAACGGATAAAACCGCAGCGAACCGGGAAAATATCAAGACCGCACTGATCAAGTATGCAGCTGATTTAGTAGAGGAGAGAAAGCTCCTTATTGACCGGTTTGATGTGGTGTTAAATGAGCTGGTCGCCAAGGGCGGTCAGAAGGATGAGTATGCGGCTTATATAAAGACGATCTCCAGTATCAAGGTCGATGTCGCGGACGCCAGCGCGACCTGGATAGCGGTCAGCAGCTGGTTGACATCGACAGAGGGTGGCTTGCGCTGGGCCCTTAACATTATCCAGTTCATTGTTATTATGATTTTATCTTACCTTCTTTCAATTGTTGCAGGACGGCTGGTCAAAAAAGTTTTTGTAAACTCGAAAAACTTTTCAGTATTACTGCTTGAGTTTTTACAACTGGGTGCGCGCCGGATTGTTTTGTTGATCGGGCTTTTTATTGGTCTTTCAGCTTTGGAAATTAATATTGGACCGGTTCTCGCAATTGTTGGTGCAGCTGGCTTTGTGGTTGCTTTTGCACTACAGGGCTCGCTCAGCAATTTTGCCAGCGGAATCCTTACCTTAATTTATCGTCCATTTGACATTGGTGATATGATTAAGGTGGCGGGGACCCTTGGCGAGGTTGAGACGATGAATTTGCTCTCTACGCAATTAAGGACGCCGGATAATCAGCTTGTTATTGTCCCTAATAATGCAGTTTGGGCTGATGTTATTATCAATGTTACAGGAATTACACAACGTCGTGTTGACCTGGTTTTTGGGATTGGTTATAGCGATGATATCGATAAGGCACAAAAAATTTTAGAGGAAATAGTAGCTGCGCACGAGTTCGTTTTAGAACACCCTGAACCGATCGTGAAGCTTCATGAACTTGCAGACTCATCAGTCAATTTTATTTGTCGTCCATGGGTTAAACCTGCTCACTATTGGGATGTTTATTGGGATGTTACCCGGGAAGTTAAGCAGCGTTTTGATCTCGAAGGTGTTTCTATCCCCTTCCCACAGCAGGATGTTCATTTTTATCGGGAAACCGTTAAAGAAGTGGGTCATAAATAGAACTGAAAAATCAGAAATTTCCTTCTCCCGTTGGGAGAAGGAACCATGAGTGACAATGAAAGAAGGTCGCAGTTTTGGACTAATGGGAAGAAATTGATCTATTGCTGCGGGAAGGGTTCTCCATTCATCTCCGCCTGCCCTTCAGCCCAGGAGAAATCAACGTGAAACTTATCCCCATTCTGCCGGATGGAGATGGTTGGGCTGCATTAAAAATTCTTCTTGGTGGTATGCTCGGAATGATGGTCGCCATGGGAATCGGGCGGTTTGTTTTTACTCCGGTCTTACCCCTGATGCAACGCGACCTGGGAATGACTCATTCGGTCGCAGGCTGGCTTGCAGGGTTGAATTATCTGGGTTATCTGGCGGGTGCTATTGCTTGTTCTGTTTATCCAAGACTTATCCGGAACCAGTTTTTTGCGGGGAGTTCACTATTTCTGAGCCTCGCGACAACAATATTTATGGCAGGGACCACTTCGGTATTCTGGTGGGGCGGAATGCGTCTTATCGCCGGATTTGTCAGCGCCATTCTGTTTATTGTTATTGTCGCTGAAGTCAATGAAGCCCTGACCCGTCAGGGTTATAGCCACTGGATCGGGTCATTGTATGGGGGTATCGGCCTGGGTATTGTTCTCAGCGGGTTACTGGTTCCTCAGTTTGATAAACTGGGTGGCTGGGGTCCAGCCTGGATTGGTATGGGAATTGTTGCCTGCTTTCTTGCTCTGGCTGGAATTCTCCTGGGGAGAAAAAAAGAGTTTATCCCGCCAGTTACTATTCATAAGACGAAATCTGAAGCTGCAATAAAGAAACTCTGGTTGTTGGCTGTAGCCTATTTTCTTGAGGGGTTTGGCTATATTGTTTCCGCCACATTTATAGTTGCCATTATCGCTGCTACTCCCGGGTTAGAAAAGTTCGCTCCCTATAGCTGGGTTGCCGTCGGAGTTGCCGCGGTACTTTCAACGGTTTTCTGGCCTTCTGTCGCTCGACGAACAAGTTACAGGAATGCCCTGGTGTGGGCTTATGTTATTCAGGCGGCAGGTATCGCTGTCAGTATCTATGCCGATACTGTGGCTGAGGTTTTTTTTGCCGCAATAGCCTTCGGTGGAACCTTTTTAGGCATTGTTGCCTTGACCTTAGCAGAGGGGACACGGCGCACGGAAGGTAAGGGGAAAGCGACTGCTATTCTCACTGCATGTTTCGGCATTGGTCAGGTTCTAGGGCCGATTGTTGCCGGTGTTCTGGCAGATTTTAAGTCCGGTTTCACTTTACCGTTGGCTATTGCTGTGACCAGCGTTGGTTTGGGTGCAATCTGTACCATTTTTGATATTGAATTTAAAAAATGACAGCGGGAGATTGTGTCGTTGTAATTAGTCCCCGGGTTTTTTTTATTAAAACAGCGCTCTCAGTCCCCGAAAGTCTTTTGCAATCCCTTGACGAAAGTTGCGGTTTCTTCATCTGTAAACCGTGCTTCTGGGTGCGGAAGTAGATATTTTGCCGGGGGCATCTCACCCAACTCCACTTTTTTTGCTATCCATCCCCCCATATTGTTTTCGGGATCCCATTCAGAAGTGTTAAAAACTTCGCGACCCTCATTTACATCGAGGGTAACCATCCAGGAGGCAGGGGCAAAATTACTGTACCAGGGCCACTTTGTTTCATTGCTGTGACAATCTGCGCAAGCCCGAACAAACATTTCTCTGGTTTGAGGGTTATCCCAAGGTGGCTCGGCAACAACTGGAGGGTTTGAGTGTTCTTTTCCAAACGGAACCAATTGAATGGCAACCAACAGAACGACAATTGCAACAATCCCCTTTATTATGAGTCCCCTGTATTTCATTTTAACTCCTTTTTTTGAGCAGGAAGTGGGCTGATTAGTTAAACATGGAGTTCACTATAAACAGTTTGTATTGCTGAGTAAACAGGTAGGGTTTTGTTTTGATGAAATGGACGCCAATTTTTGATCTGTGAATTCAATCCAAAGGTTTATGGTTCCCCAACAGAATAGCAGTTGCCAGTTGTAATTGGTCGAGATCGATATTTTTTATTTGAGCGAAGTCGAAGTCTATTCCAGTTGCAGAGGTTTTCCGTTCAGCCTTCCTTCCCCTTCAGCCCAGGTGAAATCAACGCGAAACTTATCTTCATCCTGCCTGCTGAAAATTCCTTTTTGTACCAGTCCCCAGGCAATCTGCTCTGCCTGCTCGGTAAGAACCGCTCGGTTCTGGTATTGACCTTGAGCCGATTGCAGGTCATTGAGTAAACGATAACCGATTATAAATGCACCACGATCGATTTCCAGCTGGAAGTTGGCCGTAATATTTCCCAGAGAGAACAATGAACTTT
>JAGGWI010000146.1 GCA_021157505.1 Desulfuromusa sp.
AGCAGCTGGGACAATCTCCAAACAAGCCTTATTCCGGCAAACTGATGCTGAGAATCCCAACCGATCTGCACGCAGCCGTTGCTGCGGCGGCGGAAGCTAGTGGTGAAAGCATCAACAAGTGGGCGGCAATGGTGTTGGATGAGGCTACCCACAGCCATTAGTTGCTGAACTATAGTTCTGCCGGTAGCGGCCAGTCGGTTTCATATCCCGGTGGATAAAAGTTATCTTTGGTACGATTAAAATAACCGTATTGAATCCGTGGAATCTCCTTTTTAACCCGATCCAGCATCTTTTTCATCCCTATTCCCGAACCTTCAGCGCCCATTGATTTCCAGTAGAGCAGGGGGTCAATGCTCAGGTTGCGCATCTGAATCATATCAATTTCAACTGAATCAATTAATTCCAGCAGCTTTTCTATCTCATCCTCCCGATCGGTAATTCCAGGGAAAACCAGATAATTGAGCATGGTGAACAAGCCGTGCTGTTTGGCCCGCCGAGCTGATTCAATGACATCATCAAAATGATATTTTATCGGTCGGTAATAGGCGTTATAGAATCGTTCTTGAACTGAATTGAGAGAAATTCTGATCGAATCGATTCCCGCTTCAGCAAGTTTGTCAATGGCATCGGGAATTGAGGCGTTGGAGTTGAAGTTGATCGTTCCCCGCGAGGTTTGGCGACGCATCTCTTTAACCGAATCTACAATTCTATCCGCCTGAAGAATCGGATCTCCTTCACACCCCTGACCGAAGGAGACAATCGCATTCTCGGCAGTTTTAAGGTGGGGAACGGCGACCTGACAAAGTTCTTCAACTGTTGGAACAAAAGTCAAACGATCCTGACTTGCCTGACACACTTCCGGTTCATCCTGTAATGAAATACAACCGATACAGCGGGCGTTGCAGGTTGGAGAACAGGGGAGGGGCGCTTCCCACCGTCCAAAGAACATATTTTTTGCCGCAAAACAGTGGTAATCGAGAGCGCAGCGGGAGAGTTGTTCAACCAGACGATTATCAGGTTGTTCAGCAACCCGTTTGCGAACCAATGGCTCTAGTTTACGATCATCAAAATGTTCTGCTTCCCATTGTTGATTACGATCAACCCGTACCGCCGCAACATAGAACCGTTCTTCTTCAACACACCAGCCGACAGCGGTATACGACCAGAGGGTCAGTTCAACTTCCTTTTTTTGGTAATCCACTGCCGGAAGGAGGGTGCGGGTAAACGCAGGGGTGGTAAAAGCCGAGACAGCTTGAGCTTTGCCGCCACCCCAGTCTGCCGGAAGGGTATTAACGGTCTTCTGCTGGCCGCTGCTGCGATCAAAACCGATCGGTGGGGTGTTGGGGATGGTAAACAGGCGACTTCCCTCAGGAAGGGGAATCAGCTCGTCCTCTGCGGGATGACAAACGGTCATGCCGTTCATCCCTGCCATCAACAGATCAGGATGCTCAAAAACTTCGCCATCAGCATCGGCGATCACTGCCAGAATTGTTTTTTGTCTACTCATTGTTGGTTACGCTCCTTCGGGGAGGGAGAATAACATATTCGTGTTGAAAAAATGAGTATTAGTCAAAAGGGGATGGATCTATTTCTCCTGTTCATTGCACACCTTGAGGGGACTGACCTCTGGTCTGTCTCCCGATTTCGTTACAGCAGACGGCAATAAATAAATCAGTCCCCTTTTATTCCGTGCCCCCAGAATTCCCATGGCAGGTGAAATACCAGTTTTTTTGAACATGCATATTTTCAATTCTATAATTCTACCGACCGAGTCTTGCATAAAGCTATTTTTTTGATAGAATTATACATATACCTGTTTATTTCCTCTATGTTCAATCTCAAATTCATTATTAGAGGCTCTGGTGAGTTGAAGATGATGAGTATTAGTGGAGAATCTCATAAGACCCTTCCAAAAAACGATTATGAAGAGGAATTTAGCCTCCTTTTCAGTAGTGACTTTTGGCTTTATCTTCCCCTCATAACCAGAAAAAATATCTTGAGATTGCTTGATGACTGCCCGCATGGGGGCGCTCAAGCCAAGTTGTCCTTCAATTAAATATGCTTTTTGAGCATATCGTCTGACTTTGTTTACATTGCCACCCGTTATAGCAACAATGATGTTGTCGATGTTTCATTTTGAGCGATCAAAGTTTTGTTGATAGGAGGTTAACCTATGAATATTCCTGTCGTTCTTAAAGGTGGAAAGGAACTTGCTGTTAGTAAAGATGAGTTACAGTATTTGCTGGTGACCCAGCAGATCATGTTTTTTGAACGGTCTGATGGGTGGACTGTCATCGGGCGCGATAAAATGCGCGGTCAGAAGGCCTTGTACGCAAACAATAGCCGCCGGGAGCATGAAATATTTGCATACGACTGCTGGGATTAATTGCTGCTACCTTGTTTAAAATAGCAATTTTGTTCGTTTTGCTTAGGTTGTGATCTCTCTCAGCCGACTTGATAGAGGAGATGTATCACCAGAGAACCAGTTCTTCTAAATACTGCTGTCATGTGGAGTTGATGCTGATGCCGAAAAAAATTCTCATAGTCGAAGATGATGAAAGTGTGCTGAAGCTCGAAAGTATTCTCCTGTCAACCAAAGGCTATTTAGTTTATGGAGCTACGACCGGAGTCGCTGCACTAAACGACATTGCAGCTGACCATCCAGATCTCATCATATTAGACATCATGCTTCCAGATTTGGATGGTTTTGAAGTCTGTAGGCGGATCAAGATGAACCCTGTAACTCGACATATCCCTATCGTACTCTTGTCTGCAAGGAATACTTCTAAAGATGTTTCCCATGGGAAACAGGTTGGTTGTGATCAATATATCACCAAACCTTTTAAATCATCTAAATTTATGGATGCCATTAAGCTATTGCTAGAAAAGGATGAATTGCATTCAAAGAGACAAGGGATGCTTCATTCGTAGAGACGGGCAAGCATCGCGCAGTGCAAATAGATCATAAAAAGTGTCATGCTTAGCTATTATCTATGGAACATTCCAATTTTTGACTAATGTGCTGCGTAAGTTGAATTTGCTGTGATTTGATTTAATTGGTTTAGAGGAAAGGTTAACGCGCATGCAAAAAATGATGACAATGAAAATCATCGGAATAATGCTTATCGGCTTCATACTCCTGATCTTGACCGGCTGTACAACGGTCGGCAGAGATTTTCCTGTCGAGCCAGTAGCGATGATCAAGATAGGAGAGACGACTCAGGAAGAGATCCATCAAATGTTTGGGCAACCTTGGCGTATTGGGGTTGAGGATGGACAAAAGACTTGGACCTACGGCCACTATCGATATTCCGCTTTTGGACCGGACCAAACCCGTGATCTGGTCGTGCGCTTCGACCAGCAGGGCAAGAGAGTCGTCTCTTACTCATTCAGCTCCACTTACGAAGAGGATAAGGGGCTCTGAGGAACCATTCAGGATTTCTCTAAGTCAAAAGGGGGGACAGATCCATTTCCCCTGTTCAACGCGCACCTTGAGGGGACTGGCCTCTGGTCTGTCTCCCGATTTCGTTAAGCCGGAACCTTTAGGCCGACCTTGTTTACGAAACTCAATCCGGCGCTGCAGTTTTTCTTCTATCTCGTCAATAAAAGCTGCTCCTCCGGTCAACTATCCCCACTGGACAGCCTGCTTGATAAGTTCCCTTGTCTTGTCAGAAACAGTGCATTCATAGAAATCTTTCCATTCCAATAGGTTATCAAGATAGTGACAATAGTCATCGTCCGAGGTAAAAACCGTCTGGCGGTTATGGTCACGCTGAATGATGTGGTGGGGATAG
>JAGGWI010000152.1 GCA_021157505.1 Desulfuromusa sp.
ACCTTAAAATGTTTCGTATTATGCAGAAAATTGGGCACCAAATACTGACGTGGGATGAAGAGGCTCTGGTTCATTTGCCGGATGAAACCTATTATTCCCGCAGGTTGTCGCCGACCGCAATCAGGTACAACTCAGACCTTTTTGCCTGGGGCGAAGACAATGCAGAGTTATGGCGTCGCTACCCGGACCTTCCTGAGGATATGCCGATTCACGTCACTGGTAATCCTCGCAGCGATATGCTTCGACCTGAGTTGCGGTCTTTCTACGAACCGGAAGCAGAAGAAATACGAAAAACCCATGGAAAATTTATCCTGGTCAATACGAATTTTAACCACGTGAATGCTTTTTTCCCGGCCCAAAACCTGTTCAGACCGGCGGACAAAGAGGGTGAAGATCCTCAATTCGGCAAAGCGGGAGTGGGTATGGAGCGTAAGTTTGCTGAAGGACTGCGGGATCACAAAGAGGCCATTTTTACTGCCTTCAAAGAGTTAATTCCGATCCTTGACCAGACTTATCCTGATCATACAATCATCGTCCGTCCGCACCCGACTGAAAATCAACAAGTTTATGTGGATATTGCCAAAGGTTGTAAACGGGTTAAGGTCACCAATGAAGGCAATGTGGTTCCCTGGCTAATGGCAACCGACGTAGTTCTACATAACGGCTGCACCACAGGTGTCGAAGCCTATATGATGGATGTTCCGGCGATATCCTACCGTGCCAAGGTCAATGATACCTACGACATGGGGTTTTATCGGCTGCCGAATTTGATCAGTCATCAGTGTTTCGATATCGAGCAGTTGCAGGAAACACTGACAAAAATAATAAAGGGAGAACTTGGCACAGCCGCTGGTGCTGAACGTCGGGCTCTGGTCAACCATTACCTGGCAGCACAAGACGGCCCGTTGGCATGTGAACGTATTGTTGCTGTTCTTGAGGAAAAGATGAAACGTCAACCGCTTCTGCCGAAGCCACCACTGAGTGATCGTATCTCAGCCAGGGCTTTTGCCAATTATCGGCGTGTTTATAAGTACATCAAGAAATTTAAACCGGGCACACATGCCCCCCCACAATTTCATGTTCATCGTTATCCCGGTATTTCGCTTCAAGAGTTAGTTGCCCGAATAAATAAAATTCAACAGGTGCTCGGTGAAACCGGCGAGATGAAAACAGAGCAAATATCCGATCATATTTTTTTGATCCAACCTATAGGAGCTAAGTAATGAAGGTTTTGATTTTAGGAACAGGAAAAACCGGCACCACGGTCATGGTGTATAAAGTGTCTGGTGGCCTACCAAATTGCCATGCATTCTCCGGGGGGCATCCTGGTAAACATATAGGTGATTATGAAAATGCGGTTTACAAACATACCTATGAAGACCGCAAAGGTAAGAGTATGGAGGTCTTCAAAGAGCACTTAAATAAGGAACATTATGACCGGAAGATCTGGATGGCTCGTGATCCCCGCGATGCTGCGGTCAGTCGCATGTTGTATCGATGGCACAGTGGATATAAAGGTTGCAAGCAGCAATTTAAAAATCAACTCGAGCTGGTTTTAAAGAAAGAGAAAGATCCCCTATCTATCTCTTTTTCTGAGATCTGCCGTTACACGGGGCACGATGGCAGTATCCGGACTATTGAAGAGGCTATTGAGGAAGAAACCCATCGTTACCAACAAATGAGCGAATTTGTAAAAGGTCTGGGTAGTGATTGGATCCGGTTTACATTTGAGGATATGGTGGCTCAAAAATTCGATGGACTCAATGAATATCTCGGATTCGAGGTTGAGACCGATGCAAATGTCCCCAGCACTTCCAGTAAAGCCAAAGTCATTCGAAAAAAAGACACTGGAGACTGGCGTCACTGGTTTACTGAAGAAGATGTTGAACTTTTTAAACCAGCCTTTTTACCTTATATGGAGCTCATCGGTTATGATTGCGACGACTGGAGGCCTGACTCTAACCCGGTTATTGAGCCCGAGTTCTCGTCGGTTTATATGCAGAAATTGCCAACCAAGGCTGGGAAAAATAAGATACTGCAATATTTCAACTCAGTGGCGCAGAAACTGAAATAGAGAGAAGTCACGACTGGAACTCTGTTTTGCTTCAGTCTGTATAGTCAGACAGTCTCCTAGGAGGCTGTCGGACTATACATGAACTGGCTGCAAATCCGTTTGTTTGGCTCCTTTTTGCCCCATAGCTATGGCTATGAGCCTGCAAACGAGCTAAAAACTGTTCTCAAACTTCCGAATTTTCGCTTCAGTCTGTATAGTCAGACAGTCTCCTAGCTGGGAGAAAATAAGGAGCAGATTGCATCGGTGACTAAAAAGGGTTATGTCTTTGATGGATTGAACTTTTTGTAGTGGTTGAATGTTAAGATACTTTCTTTATTTCGGGGAAAACAATTTAGTTTATGCAGTACGAAACAAAAAATCGCTCCATTCTCAAAGCAATATCCTGGCGAACCGTGGCGACAATTACTACAGCGGTGCTTGTCTTTATCTTTACCGGACAGTTTGCTCTTGCTTTGACCATCGGGCTCCTCGAAGTCTTCGCCAAAATGGGGCTCTATTTTTTTCATGAACGCCTCTGGCAGAAAATCAGCTTTGGAAAAAAGGAAATTCCCTCCTTTGTTCTCTGGTTTACCGGACTGCCTGCTTCCGGGAAAAAAGCCCTGGCTGATACCGTGTGCCAGCAGCTGGTTCAGGACAAACTGAAAGTAGAGCGCCTTGACAGCCTGGATGTGCGCCCCCTTTTCCCGGAAACCGGATTTTCTCCTGAAGAAGTGAATCGTCACGTTAAACGGGCCGGTCATCTGTGTGCCATGCTGGAGAAGAATGGGATCATTGTTGTTGCCTCTTTTGTTTCTCCTTATCGTCAGAGCCGGGTATTTGCTCGAGAACGAGCAGCGAATTTTATTGAAGTTTATATGAACACTACGGTAACAGCTTGCGAGCAAAGAGACACAAAAGGACACTATGCCAAAGCCCGCAGCGGTGAATATCAGAACTTTCCCGGTGTTGATATTGAATATGAAGAACCCGTCAACCCTGAAATAGTTATTGATGTTGATAATCTGACATTAGAGGAATCGGCTGAGCTTATTGTGCATTATTTGAAGAAAAAGGTGATCAAGCGGGATTGAACAGGGGAATAGCTGTAAGCTGTAAGTCGTAAGCTGTAAGTTATAAACCAAATCGGAACCGAATAATAAGTGCAGGAATAATAGATTTAAACTTACAGCTTAGAGCTTTATAGCTTATAGCTGAAAAACCAAAGGTTTTTCCATGACCCACTTAAAACAACTTGAAGCAGAGAGCATCCACATCATGCGTGAAGTGGTCGCCGAATTTGAAAATCCGGTGATGCTCTATTCCATAGGAAAAGACTCTTCTGTGATGCTGCACTTAGCGCGGAAGGCTTTTTATCCTGCCAAGCTCCCCTTTCCACTGATGCATATTGATACCACCTGGAAGTTCAAGGAGATGATCGAGTTTAGAGATCGAATAGCAAAAGAATATGGTTTCGAGTTGTTGGTCTACACAAATCAGGACGGTGTAAAGCAAGGCATCTCCCCGTTTAAACATGGCTCTGCACGTTATACCGACATCATGAAGACCGAAGGGCTTAAGCAATCATTGGACAAATATAAATTTGATGCTGCTTTTGGTGGCGCCCGGCGTGATGAAGAAAAATCTCGAGCCAAAGAACGGATTTTTTCCTTCAGAAGCGACACCCACCAATGGGATCCCAAAAGCCAACGGCCTGAGCTGTGGAACCTCTACAATGCCAAAGTCAATCCCGGTGAAAGTATCCGTGCCTTTCCCTTATCCAATTGGACCGAACTCGATATCTGGCAATATATCTATCTGGAAAAGATTTCTATCGTTCCCCTCTATTACTCCAAAAAGCGCCCGGTTGTTGAGCGTGACAATATGTTGATCATGGTCGATGACGATCGCCTCGAATTACTCCCCGGAGAAAAAGTAGAAATGAAATCAGTTCGTTTCCGAACTCTCGGTTGTTATCCTCTGACCGCAGCGGTTGAGTCAGAGGCGGCAACCCTGCCTGAAATTATCCAGGAGATGCTCCTCACCAAAACCAGCGAACGACAAGGGCGTTTGATCGATCATGATTCGGCTGGAAGTATGGAAAAGAAAAAACAGGAAGGCTATTTTTAAGCGGAGCTTAAAAATAGCTGTAAGTCGTAAGCTTTAAGCTGTAAGAGGGGGGATCAAGTGAATTTTGAGAAGCTTGAGGTTTGGAAACGTTCTTGTCAGCTTTCGGTTGAAGTTTACTCTGCCATGAGAGATTTGAAGGGTTTTGGCTTTAAAGATCAAATCACGAGATCTTCTCTTTCGGTACCAAGCAATATCGCCGAAGGAATGGTCAAGCCGACATTGAAAGACAAGGTTAAGTTTCTTCATATCGCGAACGGTTCGTGTGTGGAAATGAGAACTCAGGCATATATCGGAATGAAGATAGGCTATATACCTAATGACGCTGGTTTGTATTGGTACAAGAAACAAAAGAGATCAGCTCAATGCTTATGGGTCTCGTAAAAACATTGCAAGATAAAAACTAAGGTATTTTATATTTTAACTTACAGCTTAAGGCTTACAGCTTAAAGCTATCAAAAACGGAGTTTTTGATGTCCCACCAATCTGATTTAATAGCTGAAAATATCCATTCTTATTTGAAGTCTCAAGAAGAAAAAGACATGCTACGGTTTATTACCTGCGGCAGTGTAGATGACGGCAAAAGCACCCTCATTGGCCGGTTACTCTGGGATTCAAAGTTGATTTTTGAAGATCAGCTTGCCGCATTGGCGGCTGACAGTAAAAAAGTCGGGACCCAGGGAGAAGAGATCGATTATGCTCTGTTGCTCGATGGACTTCAGGCAGAGCGGGAGCAAGGGATCACCATCGATGTGGCCTACCGCTTCTTCTCCACCGACAAACGTAAGTTTATTGTTGCTGATACCCCAGGTCACGAACAATACACCCGCAATATGGTGACCGGTGCCTCAACGGCAGATGTTGCTGTTATCCTTATTGATGCCCGTAAAGGGGTACTCACCCAGACCAAACGACACAGTTATCTGGTTTCCCTGGTCGGGATCAAAAATGTCGTGGTTGCGATCAACAAGATGGATCTGGTTGATTACAGTCAGGAACGGTTCGAGGAAATCCGCAAAGAATATATGGAGTTCTCCAGCGATCTGGGTTTTAAAGAAATCACCTATATTCCAATTTCGGCTCTGAAGGGAGACAACCTCCTCTCTCCTTCCAGCTTAGAGCTTACAGCTTCAAACACCCCCTGGTATCAGGGACAATCGCTCCTTCATTATCTTGAAACCGTTGAGCACGCTGATAATGCCACAGAAAAACCTTTCCGCATGCGGGTGCAGTGGGTCAATCGGCCCAACCTTGATTTTCGAGGGTTTTGCGGCACCATTGCTTCGGGAACAATCAAACCGGGAGATGAAGTTGTTGTCCCATCATCCGGACAATCCAGCCGTATCTCAAGAATTGTGACCATGGATGGCGATCTGGAAGAAGCCTTTGCCGGACAAGCGATTACCCTCTGTTTAGAGGATGAAATCGACATCAGTCGCGGTGATATGCTCACCACCCCCCTGGTACGACCCAGTCACGCTGATCAATTTGAAGCTAAATTGGTCTGGTTGCATGAAGATCCACTCCTTCCCGGTCGCAGTTATCTGCTAAAAGCCGGGTCCGCCACCGCACCCGCCCAAGTGAGTGAACTGAAGCGCAAAGTCAATGTCAATACACTGCAACTTGAACCTGGCAAGACTTTGGAAATGAATGAGGTCGGTATCTGCAATATCAGTATCAATAAAGCCATCTCCTTTGACCCTTACAGTGTCAACCGGCACACCGGTAACTTTATTCTGATAGACCGCTTCACCAATGCGACCGTTGGGGCCGGGATGATCGACTTTCCCCTGCGCCGGGCCAGCAATGTTCACTGGCAGGCGATTGATATTGACAAACAGAGCCGTGCCGATCTCAAAGGACAACAACCCAAAGTTCTCTGGTTTACTGGTCTGTCTGGAGCAGGGAAATCAACAATCGCCAATCTGGTCGAAAAGAAACTCCACTCCCTGGGGAAACACACCTACCTGTTGGATGGTGATAACGTCCGGCATGGTCTGAATCGCGATCTCGGTTTCACCGATGCCGACCGGGTAGAAAATATCCGCCGGATAGCTGAAACCGCCAAGCTGTTTGTGGATGCAGGAGTGATTGTTTTAACCGCCTTCATCTCACCATTTAAAAGTGAACGCAACCTGGCCCGCGGGCTTCTGGAAGAAGGGGAGTTTATCGAGATCTTTGTTGATACACCTCTCGAAATCTGTGAGCAGCGAGATCCAAAGGGCTTGTACAAAAAGGCCAGGGCCGGGGATCTGCCAAACTTTACCGGCATCGATTCCACTTATGAAGCCCCAGAAAGTCCAGAAATTGTTGTGGAGGCAGGGACACGGTCGGCGGAAGATATTGCTGAAGAAATTGTTGCAAAAATATTATAGACATATTTACAGGGATGAAGGGGATGTAGGGGATAAGGTCAGACAAGATCTTGACTGTGGTTTGACTCCAAAAATGTTTCTATGATTTTAATCCCTTTCATCCCCTCTATCCCTGTTAAAGAGGTTTTGAATTAGATCAAAGACATATTTACAGGGATAAAAAGGATGTAGGGGATAGGGTCGGATAAGAATTTGACTGTGGTTTGCCCCCCTAAAGATTTCTATGATTTTAATCCCGTTTATCCCCTTCATCTCTGTTAGAAAAGGTTTTTAACTATGAATATAGATATTGAAACTGTTTGTGAAATTACAAAACATGCTGGCGCCGCCATCATGGAAATCTATGGTACCGATGATTTTTCTGTTGAATACAAAGACGATAAATCCCCTTTGACTGCTGCCGATAAAGCTTCCCACGAAGTGATTATGTCCGGGCTTAAAAAACATTTCCCTGATATCCCTATCCTTTCTGAAGAGGGAGTTGATATCCCCTATGCAGTACGCAAAGAGTGGCAGCGCTTCTGGTTGGTCGACCCTCTTGATGGGACCAAGGAATTCATTAAGCGTAATGGCGAGTTTACCGTTAATATTGCTCTGGTGGAAGGTGGTCAGCCGGTGCTTGGTGTCGTCTACGTTCCAGCTCAGGATAAGCTTTATTTTGGTACTCAAGATGGGGGAGCTTTTAGCCAGCAAGGAAAAGAACCCTCTGCTGCTATCAAGGTAAGAACGACACCAGCCGAAGAGGGGCTGACTGTAGTGATGAGTCGCTCCCATCCTTCACCGGAACTTGAAGCGTACTTGAAGGATATCAAGGTTGCTGAGTCTTTGCCCGTTGGCAGTTCACTCAAGCTCTGTGTAGTTGCTGAAGGCAAGGCTGATCTTTATCCGCGCTTGGGGCCGACAATGGAATGGGATACCGGGGCAGGGCAGGCGGTTGTTGTCGCTGCGGGAGGCACTGTGCTTAGGATGGATGGTAGTGCATTGGAGTATAATAAAGAGAACCTGCTTAATCCTTATTTTATTGTAAAAGGGTAGATAGTCTGATGTGCAGAGAAATACACATCATGTTTTCAGATTAACGTTTCTCTTGAGAGATCCTGGTAAACAAGGCCGGCAACTCCCGCAAATCTTCAACAAGAAAAGGACTCTCTCTGACTGTTGATTCGCAGTTACTGACCACCATGGCCACAAAGTGGCAATGACACTGTTCCGCGCCGCGCCGGTCGTCCAACTGATCGCCGACATGAACAATCGCGTCCATGGCTGTGCCGCTTTCTAGAGCAATGCTTCTGAGATTGTCAGCTTTAGAGGCTTCCGCACCGTAGATGGCACGAAAGAAGTGTGTCCAGTGACGCAAATCCAGGATTTTCCGCAATGGCCCGATAGGCGTGGCTGAATTGATAAACAAAAGCACACCCATTTCTGAAAGATCTTTGAGCGCCTGACTAGCACCAGGCATTTCTGCTCCGTTGGTGATAGCACTTTCAACGCACGCTGTGTAGTCGTTCGCCAGGCGTGTCCCCCACGTCTCCACAGAGGAATCCTCCGGCAACAGCTTTCTGTTAATCAATCTTTCAGCTATTTTACGGGTTTTTTCGTAACGATCGGCAAGGGGCCAGAGTTCATAGACTTCAGCAACAACTTCACCCGAGCTATCCCAGGGGGAAGTGATCTCAAAAAAAGCTTCTTTTTTGATGCCGTTGGAATCAACCAGAGTGCCATCGAAGTCAAAGGAAACGCATTTAATCATGAGAACACTCCTTAGGAGCCTGTCGGACATTACAAGAATCTACTGCGAAACCGTCTGATCAGTTCATATTTCCGTATATTTTCGACAAATAGCGGTGCTATTCGCTCTCAAATCTACGAAAATCTGCCCTCGACCAGTCGAGGGCAGATTTTGACACGTTTGCAGGTTCATAGCCATAGCTATGGGGCAAAAAGGAGT
>JAGGWI010000002.1 GCA_021157505.1 Desulfuromusa sp.
GTTTTTTTATACGATTCCATAGTGCGGAGAAAAGTGTAAAATTCTTTGTCCCGATTGTAGGCATCCGCATAGATCGCCGCAGCTTCCGCATCCGCTGCACCGCGGAATTCTACCGATTTACGATAGGCTTCAGAACTGATATTTTTCAGCTCACGCTGCATTTTACCAAGAATTTCCAGCTTTTCCCCTTCCCCTTCAGAACGATACTGGGCGGCAACCTTTTTCCGCTCGTTGATCATCCGCTCATAAACCCGAACCCGCACCTGCTCAACATAATTGAGCCGTTTGAATTGGACATCTATCAGTTCAATTCCGTATTCAGGGGTACTGGAACTCGCCTCACTGAGGATACCTGCAAGAATTACCTCACGACCAACCATATCTTCAGGAAGGATTTGAACCCCATCAACTTCAAAACGCTCATCCTCTTTCGCTTTGTAATCGCTACCACGGACCAATTCAACCAGCAGGTGACCAGAAACGGCATCACGCACAACCGAATCGATAATATCGTCAAGACGACTGAGTGCTCCCCGTTCAGTGGCAACAGTTTTCAGAAACAGGAGAGGATCGGTAATCCGCCAGCGGGCTGTCGTATCGACCCAGATGAATTTTTTATCTTTGGTCGGAATCTGATTCGGGTCACCGTCCCATTTAAGGATACGTTTCTCAAAACGGGTCACATCCTGAACAAAGGGGAGTTTGAAATGGAGACCGGGATAGGAAACGGCACCAACCGGTTTGCCGAACTGGGTCACAATCGCCTGTTCAGCTTCATTAACAACATAAAAACCACCCTGAGCAATCAGAATAGTCGCGATAATAACAACAATGATAAGTCCGTTTTTCATTTGACTGCTCCTTCCATGGTCTTACGTAAGGGGAGCAACGGCAACAACCCACCAGTTTTTTCATCCATAATATAGATTTCATCCAAATTGGGGAGAACCTGTTCCAGAGTTTCAATATGGATCCGCCTGCGGGTCACCAGTGGAGCTTTTTCATACTCAGTCAACAATGCGATAAAGCGGTTAGTTTCACCCCGCGCTTTGTTGATTCGTTCAACCGCATAGCCCTGCGCTTCCTGAAGGGCACGTTTTGCTTCACCGCGTGCTTTTGGAACTTCGCGGTTATACTGTTCACGAGCCTGGAAAATCAGACTCTCTTTCTGCTGTTCTGCTTCGTTGACTTCGTTAAACGCATCCTTGACCGCTTCTGGTGGATTAACATCCTGAAACTTAACGGTCACGATCCGTACTCCGATATCATACTGGTTTAGAGTCGCCTGCAAAGCTTGCTGGATTTTATCGGCCAAAACAGCTCGTTCCGTCGTCAAAACCTGTGTGACATCTGCATCACCAATGACTTTACGCACCATCGCTTCAGCAATATCGCGGATCGTACCAATGGGATCCTTAATTTTAAAAATATATTTAAACGGATCAGCAACTTGAAACTGAACAATCCATTCGACATCACTGACATTCAAGTCTCCGGTCAAGGTCAGAGATTCCTCTTCCAATCCCCGTTTATTATAAGTTGTCCTTATTCCGGGAGTAACGGTTCGATAACCAAACTCTTCCTTCAATACTCGCCCGGTCGGCACCAGATAGACCTGTTCAACACCAAAAGGAATTTTAAAGTGTAAACCAGGACTGGCAAATTTGGAGAATTTTCCAAAGCGTAAAACTACCCCGGTTTCTTCGGTATCCACTTTGTACATACTACTGGAACCGCCAATCACCGCCGCAATGATCGCGATAACGACCAGCAGAGGAAGGATCCCTTTTTGCGGGTTGAACTTAAGTTTATCTTTGACCCGTTTAGCTATTTCAATGACCTTTTTTTCCAGATCTTCCCCGGATGGGCCTTGTCCCCAATCCTGCATCAGTACCTACTTTCTGTTGTTAATGGTTTTAAAACGTTCTTGCGATCAGAACTGTTGATTGTAACAGATTTCCTCAGGAAACGGTTATTCTTCTTTTTTGTTCAACATCACAGAATTTTAAATATTTGCCCAGTTGGAAGATTTGACTCCGATAGGATATACTCCATTTCCATAACTAGTCGATAGAAGGAGAAGTCCATGAAAGTCATTGTTGATCTTTGTGTTGTCCCCCTGGGGGTTGGTGTGTCGGTATCAAAGTATGTTGCCCTCTGCCAGAAGATTCTTGAAGATGCCGGATTGATAATTCGTCTGCATGCTTACGGAACCAATATTGAGGGAGAATACGACCAAGTATTTGCAGCGATCCGTCGTTGTCACGAAGAAATACATGCAGCTGGAGCACCACGCATCAGCACGACCATCAAGCTGGGAAGCCGGGTTGATCGGGTACAGACAATGGTTGATAAATTGAAGAGTGTGGAAGAAAAACTGTCTCAATAATCCTCCCGGGAAAGCAGGACTGTTGGTATTTATTGCTTTGTTTACCGGCTTAAAATTATTATAAAGGCTGAATCTTTCCATCTCGAAATAGATGATAAAAAATTGGATGCTTCAATAATATATTATTAAAACAATAGCCACCGGGATATATCCGAAGAGGTAAAGGGAAATCTTCGTTTTCCCATTGACTTTACTTATCATGAATGTCCCTAGGTTCTCCTTGCGGCTTATTGCCGTGGCCCGTTAAATATCAAAAGGATACCAAATGTCCAATAGAATCCCCAGAGATGCATACGCCATAATTATTGGTGCAATGAAATGTGGAACTACTTCACTTTACAGTTATCTAAAAAAACATCCTGAAATTTGTCCTGCTAGCGTTAAAGAACCGGAATTTTTTTCGGAGAATCAAGGCCATGGTGTACAAGTGGAAAACTATCGCAATCTATGGACTTTCGATGACACGGTTCATAAATACGCTCTAGAAGCATCAACAGGTTATACAAAATACCCGTCAGAACAAAATGTTCCTAAAAACATTCTCGACTATGGAATAAGTCCTAAGTTTATATACATAATTCGAAACCCATTTGATCGAATTTCATCCCATTTTAACTTCATGCAAAAGAATAAATCGTGGCTCTTAAACATTACTGATACACACCTCATTAATACAAGCAACTACTTCCTCCAGTTAGAACAATATAAAAGATACTTTCCACTCGAAGATATCCTAATCTTAGATTTTGATGAGCTAAGAGATAATCCTGCTTTAGTCCTTAAAAGGACATATGGGTTCCTTGATTTATCTCATAGATACTTTCCTAAAAAGTATAAAGTTAAAAACATTACTGAAACAAAAAAACACACGTTGACAGATTCAGATAAAGAGTTCGTATATAACGAACTAAAAGATGGCATGGCTAATTTATATTATACCTATGGGTTTGAAGTGCGAAAATGGGGATTTGACATCTAATTGTAAGGTAAGGACGTTCTTGCTTTAGCAGGACCAACTCTGATCAAACATAACAAGTCTATTTGAATCTACCACCCGTATCATAAAAATTACCTTCTCTGTTGCAGCTTGGACAATTCCCCCTTCAGCTTATGATAACTGGAAAGACGCTCTGAGTTCAGATTTCCAGCTTCAATAGCTCTGATAACAGCACAATCAGGTTCACTCTTATGCTGACAATCTCTAAATTTGCAGTGAACAGCCAAACTTTCAATATCAGCAAAAGATTCAGCCAGATCCTCAGCTCCCCCCCAGAGATTCAGCTCGCGCATGCCGGGATTATCCATCAAAATCCCCCCGTTGGGGAACAGGATCAGTTCACGATGGGTGGTGGTATGCCGCCCTTTTCCATCCGACAAGCTGACGGCCCTGACCTTCTGCCGTTCCTCACCCAGCAATCCGTTAATAATGGTTGATTTTCCAA
>JAGGWI010000088.1 GCA_021157505.1 Desulfuromusa sp.
GTTCTCAAACCTCCGAAATTTCGCTTTAGTCCGTAGTGTCCGGCAGCCTCCTAGCGTCCACAGTGCAGACTTTCTCTGTGTTTTTATTGAATTTTTGCTATGATTCTAAAATGATCATGATTATCTGGAAACCTTGCGGCGCGAATATATTATGAGCCAAAGTCTGCATACTTCTGAAAATCTCCCTGCGGTTGCTCCCGATCTTATTCTGGTTCACTGGGAGCATGGTGAATGGCAGGTTCAATCTCTGTCGGATCGGTTGACTCAATGGCTCAAAATTGATTCCGCCCATTCCCGGGGTCGTTCTCCGGCCGCGCTTTTTCCTTCAGCCGTTCCAGCTATAATCAGCTTGGCCGCTGAAGTTTTAGAGCAGGGAAAAAACCTGACCGGAATCAAGTTACGCCTTTTGCCGGAACAGCCTGGGTTTCTTGCGGATATTCAATTTGCCGGATTAACTGAAGATTATTTAGGTCAGTTGGTGCGGATCAGTCTCAGGCGTGAATCGATCCACAGCCGGCAGGAAAACAGTTTCCGAAATATGGTTGGCAGCAGCCCTGCCATACAGGAAGTTTTCAGAAAAATTTGTCTCTATGCTGCCTCCGACGCAACAATCATTATCACTGGTGAAACTGGCACCGGGAAAGAGCTGGTTGCTCAGGCGTTGCATGCAGAAAGTCCGCGTTGTGAACAGCCGTTTGCTGCTCTTAACTGTGCTGCTATCAGTGAACAGTTGCTTGAATCAGAATTGTTTGGACATGAACGGGGCGCTTTTACCGGTGCGGTGCGGGAGCATCGTGGCTATTTTGAGCGAGCTGATGGTGGAACCTTGTTTCTGGATGAAATCGGGGAGATGCCATTGCATACACAGTCGAAACTGTTGCGGGTTCTGGAGGATAGTCGGGTCCAGCGAGTTGGTGGTGAAAAGAGCCGCCAGGTTGATGTCCGTTTTATCGGGGCGACGAATATTCCACTGGAGCAGGCCGTTGCAGAAAAACATTTTCGGGCTGATCTCTACCACCGCTTGGCCGTTTTGCGGATTCATCTCCCCTCATTACGTGAACGCCCCGAAGATATTCCCCTGTTAACAGAATTATTCCTCCAGGAGTTCAACGCCAAGTATGGTAAGGGGGTGCGCCGCCTGACCAGTGAAGCAACGCGTTTACTCCAATCTTACCTCTGGCCCGGAAATATCCGTGAATTACGCAATGTCATCGAGCGAGTGGTGGTTGAATCAGAAACTGAGGCCATCGGCGCGCGGGCTTTTTCTGAATGGATTCACGAACGCCACCAGTTCGCAGGTTCTGTCAACGCTGCCCCTGTTGACATGAATCGCCAGAACCTTCCCGTTGTGATTCCCTATTCTCCGGGCAATGAAAATCCTCCAGATCAAACCACCACACCTTATCGGATTATGGGCAAGAGGGTTGAATTGTCGGAGGATATGATCCGGCAAGCCTACCAGAAATCCACCGGGAATCTTTCAGCGGCTGCCAGACTGCTGGGTGTCCACCGAGCGACACTGTACCGCCATCTGCAGCGACTCAATTTGACCCGCGAAGACCTTTCCTGAGTTCTAACCGAATACACATCGCAGAGCCCCATCTTTTTATTCTCCACTTGATGCTATCCGCTGTAAGTCTGTGGTTGTCATTATATTGTGCGACGTCGCAACTGTCGCAGCTCTCCTTCCTCTGCAACAGCTGTAACGTCGCAACTCAAAAATTCATTTTCTTCCTCTTTTATAACTAACTGATATCATTATGAATTATTTTTTTAGAGTTTTGGCATCCTCCTTGTAATAGCTCTGTCCGGAAATAAAAACCTAGCAGCCAGTCCATTGATAGTCCGACAGGTTGCTAGACACCAAAAAATGAGGAGGAATGACAATGTTTGGATTACAGTTGGTAAACGAGATGGCAAATGTGCAGCGCGAAATGGATCAGCTCTTTCGTGGTTTTGGTTTTAACCCGACTTACAGCTCTGCAGAAAATCAGATCAATTTTAAAGTTTTCGACAGTGGCGAAAGTTTCAGCGTTGAGGGATCGCTTCCAGGGTTGGATAGTGAAAAGCTTGATATCAGTGTTCTGGGCCGCCATCTGACTATTTCTGGTGAGTTCTATACCGCTGAATTGCCGCCGGATGTTCGCTGGCATCGTCAGGAACGGAGCGGAGGCAAATTTGAGCAGAAGCTTCAGCTCTCTGCAGATATTGATGCGGAAAAGATTGAAGCCGGGTACAGACACGGTATTTTGAAAATTAATTTGCCGAAAGCGGCTTCAGCACTACCGAAGAAAATCGCAATTAACGTCAACTGAACACATCATAAAGAGTTGAGGAGATAGATCATGAATGAAAATCAAGTTATGGCGCAACAACATCAGGAAAATAAAAGTGATACGGTCAACCCGATCTTGCGTTTGACCCCTGTGGTTGACATCTATGAAACGGCTGAAGAGCTGATTGTCATGGCTGATCTTCCGGGAGTCGAAGAGCCGGGATTACAGCTGGAAGTTTCCCGTGGGGTGTTAACTCTGGAGGCAGATATTGAAGCCGCTGAAAATGGAAGAAAACGCGGTTATTATCGGCAATTCAAGCTCTCCGACCGGATTGATGCTGATGCCGGTCATGCTGCCTTGAAAGATGGAGTTCTCACCCTGCGGTTACCGAAAAGTGAGACGCCAAAGCCAAAGAAGATTGTTGTCAAAACTCTGCACTAACGCAGAATCGAGCCAGGGAGGTTTCTCCCTGGTTTTTTTGCTAAATTGTTTTTTAGCGCTATAATTGTGAAGGAAGACAACCTTCAGGAGGGTCCATGATGGATTTGAATCGAACCACCCAAAAAGTTCAGGAAGCTGTGCAGACAGCGCAGGATCAAGCTCTGCGTCTGGGGCATGCGGAAATTGATGGTGAACATCTACTGTTGGCTCTCTGTGAGCAGCAGGACGGTCTGCTCCCGAGGTTGCTGGAAAAAATAGATGTTGCTGTCGCGGCTGTTGTCGATGGTTTGAACCGGGATTTGCAATCTCGATCCAAAGTTGGTGGTCCGGGTGCAGATAGCAGTAAATTGTATGCCAGTCGCCGTCTCAGCAACCTTTTGCTTCAGGCAGAAGCGGAAGCAAAACAATTAAAAGATGAATATGTCAGTGTTGAGCATGTTTTTTTAGCGGTCGTTGATGAAGGGGATCGTACTGTTGCTGGGCGGCTGCTCAAAAAGCTAGGCATCAATCGCGACAAACTGTTGCAGGTATTGACCGAGATTCGTGGCAATCAGCGGGTGACCAGTCAGGATCCGGAGGCAACCTATGAGGCTCTGGAAAAGTATGGTCGTGATCTGGTTGAGGCAGTTAAAACAGGAAAGCTTGATCCAGTGATCGGGCGGGATGAAGAAATTCGTCGGGTGATCAGAATCCTGTCGCGAAAAACTAAAAACAACCCGGTTTTGATCGGCGAACCGGGGGTGGGTAAAACTGCAA
>JAGGWI010000220.1 GCA_021157505.1 Desulfuromusa sp.
AGATGAGCGAACCCAACGAAGGTTCGGTAATCGGCACCCCAAGGCCAAGGAAACTCAGAGTTGCTTCAAGTATAATGGCATTGGCAATCCTGACTGTAGCAATGACAATGATCGGTGCCATAATATTAGGCAGGATTTCCTTGAACATGATACCGAGGCTGTTCATTCCCAGAGCTTTAGCCGATTGAGCATAGTCCTTCTCCTTTTCCGAGAGGACCACACCCCTGGCAGTTCGAGCATAATAAACCCAGTTGACAATGGTGATGGCACTAAGAATTTTGGTCACCCCCTGCCCCCACAGTGCCATGATAATCAGGGCGACCAGAATTGCAGGAAACGACAACTGAATATCAGCTATCCGCATAATAATGGTATCGACAATGCCACCGTAATAGCCCGAAACCAGACCGGCAATCAGACCGATAACAACCGACAGGAGGGTACTGGCAATACCGACATACAGGGAGATTCTTAAGCCGTACATAATGGCGCTGAGGATATCTCGTCCCTGCTCATCACTACCGAGCAAAAACTCACCAAATGGAGCTTTGAAACTGTTCTCCAGAAACAATTGTTCCAGATCATAGGGGTTTTGTGGAGAAAACAGAGCCGGAAACAGGGCACAGAACAGAAAAACACTAAAGATGAAAACTCCGGCGACAGCGAGTTTATCTTCAAAAAATTCAGAGACGATTTCATTTTCTAATAGTTTCATACCAACTTTCGCCCTCGAACCTCTAAAAAAATTTAAATTGGTTATCTACTTCGCTCAAGTTCTCGGTACCTTAAATTCTCAAGACCAGCCTCCCCCTTTAACAAAGGGGGATTGAGGGGGATTTTCTTATAAATTGCTGCATTTAAAATCCCCCCCCTGCCCCCCTTTTTCTAAGGGGGGGGGAAGATCTGTGGAACGAACGGGATAACCAGAAAATTCAATTTAAAGTAACTATTCAGCACCCCGACAGATGGTCTCGCAACCCCTATACCTTGATATGGGGGTTGCGAGACCTGTGCGGAATGGTCACTTTATCTTCATCGCAGCTGCAGAGATAATAACCTCCGCAGCGGCTTCTACAACTTACTTCTTGCTCATCTCGAAGACATACAGGTGACTGTCAATTCGTGGGGTAAAGTTAATTTTGTTGTTAAAGGCATAGAGATCAACCTGATAATGGAGCGGGATAATATTCTGATCATCCTGCAGTGCAATTTTCTGCGCTTTTTTCATCAATTTCAATCGCTCTACCTGATCAATCATAACGTCAGATTCTTCAATCAGGCGATCAACTTCCGCGTTGCTGTAGCGACCACCGTTATAGCGTCCATAACCTTTATCAGGGTCGTAGGTGTGGACACAGGCATCCAGAAAGGAGCTGGCGTCACCATCACTGTTTGACCAGCCGAGCATGTTGAAGGAAGAATCGGAGCTGTTGACTTTAGGGAAATAAGCAGACTTTGGCATGGCGTTGACTTTGACCTTGATCTTGACTTTCGCCAAGTCGGCAGCAACGGCTTGTGCAATCTGCTCATCGTTGATATAGCGGTTGTTCGGGGCATCCATGACCACTTCAAAGCCATTTGGATATCCAGCTTCCGCCAGCAGTTTTTTTGCTTTTGCAGGATCGAAGCTGACCCGCTTGATACTATCGTCAAAACCAAAGACAGCTTGAGGCTGGAACTGACCGGCAGGCTTGGCAAAACCATTCATCAGGTATTTAACAATGTTGTCTTCATTGATTGCATAGTAGATGGCTCGTCTAACCCGGATATCGGCAAAAGGATTGATCTTGCCAGTGACATAAGGGCTGTCAGCACGTGGGTGATCCATCTGCAGATAAATAAGGCGCAAGCCCGGCTTCTGGATAAAGTTTTTACTCCCCTTGACCCGGTTGATATCTTTCACCGGAACCCGGTTAATCAGATCAACCTCATTACTCAAAATTGCCGCCACCCGGGTTGAGTCGTTGGTCAGAGCTTTAAATACAACCCGATCAAAACTTGGAACACCCGCCCAGTATTTGGCATTGGCATTCAGCGTCAGGGTTGCCCCCTTGATCCACTTCTCAAAAACATAAGGGCCGGTACCGACAGGATGGGTTCCAAGATATTCGGGAGTTTTGTCAGCGCAGTAATCATCATCCATAATTCTCATGTAAGTCATTTTACGTGGGAACAGTGGATAGGGGCCCTTTGTCGTAAACACGACCGTATAATCATCTTTCTTTTCCACTTTATCGATCGCACTGACTTTCCCTTTAAATCCGGAACGCTCCCAGTTTTTAAATCGATCAAATGAAAACAGGATATCATCAGCGTTAAAGGCGTTACCGTTATGGAAAGTGACCCCTTTTCTCAGTTTTACTTCCCAAGTTGTGTCATCGAGTGCCTTCCAGGATGTTGCCAATCCGGGAATCAGCTGATACTCGGCATCAAATCGAATCAGCGTATCGAAAATATTGCTCAGCGTAGAGCTGGTTGCGGTTTCATTCTGGACATAAGGATCCAGAGTGATCGCTTCTGAGGCCACCCCCAGATTCAACGTCGCGGCAAAGGATGAGCTGGCAAACAACACAAATAGTGACAGGGTTAATCCTAACTTTTTCATGACATCTCCTTTTTAATTAAATGATGGCGTCGCAAAAAGTC
>JAGGWI010000128.1 GCA_021157505.1 Desulfuromusa sp.
ATTATAGGTAAGACAGAAGCGGTTTTAGAAGTCATGAAAAATAAAACGGCTGTAAGAACTGATGTAGTTCTTACAGCCGATGATGTATGGCTCCCTTTGCTGGGCTCGAACCAGCGACAATCTGATTAACAGTCAGATGCTCTACCAACTGAGCTAAAAGGGAATAGTGTGTTGCGGAGAGGAAATATAAGAAATTGACCCTGTGCTGTCAAGCATTTTCTGGATGGTTTCCCTAGGAGTCTGTCGAACTATCCATGAACTGACTGCAAATCCGTTTGTTTGTCTTCAGTCCGTATAATCAGACAGCCTCTCAACCCCCTCTTTTCAAATCATTGAGTACCAGCTTAGCAACAGCCTTGAGGGTTTCAAAGACACCTTCCCCACTCATAGCACAACCTTCAAGTTCGGGAACCTTGCGGGGATTCAGCAAGTTGCTCAGTTCTTCCACGGTACTGACATTAGAAAGATCCCGCTTATTGTATTGAATCACAAAAGGAAGTTTCTCAAGATCAAAGCCCTGTTCCTCCAGGTTATCTTTGAGATTTTCCAAACTTTCGATATTGGCATCCAATCGCTCTTCCTGTGAATCAGCGACAAAGACAACCCCATCAACCCCTTTGAGGATTAATTTCCGGGAAGCATCGTAAAAGACCTGACCGGGAACCGTATAGAGGTGAAACCGGGTCTTGAAACCCCGAATTTCCCCCAGTGCCAAGGGTAAAAAATCAAAAAACAGCGTACGCTCAGTCTCTGTTGCCAGGGAAATCATCTTCCCTTTTGACTCTTCTGCAGTTTTATTATAGATAAATTGAAGATTGGTGGTTTTCCCACAGAGCCCCGGACCATAATAAACAATCTTACAATTAATCTCTCGTGACGCATAATTTATAAAGGACATGCTGATAAACCCCGATCAGTTGAATAGACTGTCAATATCGTCATCTGTAATTTCGGCAAACGGGCTGGCAGTGTTATTTGAAGCCTCTTCCTCCGTTTTCTTCACCAGATCTTCAAAAACAATAGCAAGGTTGCTACTGGCTTTTTTAACCCGCAAACGGACCAGACCAAGAGAGCTGCGCTGATCAAAAATCACCACCAGGATCACCCGTCCACCAATAATGGAAATATGGAGATTATCCTTTTCACCCTCATGGAACAGGATTGAAAATTCTTTTTCCCCGATGAGTTTAGCCAAACCACCAGTTGCCGCAATATTTCCTGCTGTCAGCGAAGCAAGGCTGGTGGTGTCAAGATTGGCAGTTTCACCAGTTGCTGCGATCAACTGACCATTTTTATCAACCAGAAAAATGACCTTTGAATTTGATTCACGCAGCAATTTTTCCAGCAATAGAAGAATCCGCTGGTACTCTTCATCGTACATGACCAGAGATGATTGGGGACCGAGCATGTGGCACTCCTTTTAGAATTAAATTTCTGAACCTGTATAACATTTAAAAACGCTCATATCAAGAAACTAATCATATATTTTTAAAATTAACTAATTATTATTATAAACAGAGACAGCCATGTATTGACTTGTCATAAGAAATCCTCTAATAATTTTCGTGATAATCTACAATCGTCTAAAAACGAACCAGGAGTCATTGTTCAGGAAAGGATCTGAATTGGAAAGTCAGTTTGAACTTCCTGCTGGAATCCGTTGTCAGCGGAACAACAGCACTGATGCTCAACAGCATGAGGGTTTTGAGTATTCGCTGCTGGAGGATTGCGATAGTGCTTACCGTTTCACTGCTGTTGCGACCGTCGGCAAAATAGCATCAATTTTCAGCCATTTTGCTTCTTTTCTCCCCGACGAATCTTTTTTCATTCTTGAATACTACCCGGAAGAAATACCGCTTTCACAGCCAAACGGTAAGAATGAGGAGCCCATCCCTTTGGTCTTCTATTCTCCCTATCTCGCAACCGATATCATCCTGAAAAATATTACCCCCTACATAAGCCGGATGATTCATGATGGTTTTGTTGGTTTTGGTATAGCCAATAACCGCAAGGGTTTGGAATTTTTCTATTCAGAAGAAAAAGTACTCACCTTCTTCACCGATAATCATCTCCGCTTGAGCAACTTTCTCCATCAACATCAGATCCGCTACAGTAACAACCTGGTCCTCCCTGCCGATTTTGGTCATGACCATCTTTCTCTATCAGGGTTACCGCAAAAATTACTCCCTGAGACGCTGCACTCTTTTACCAAGTCTGAACTTGATGCAACTATTTTCTGCCAGGAACTGGTCGAGCAACTTGATATGTACCAGGTTGAAGAAGGGCTCTCCTTCTTCCTGACCCGCAAAGAACAGGGACAGATTGAAGAATTGGTCAAATCAGAACTTCCGAAAGATGGCTTGTCTGAGGTTGAGTTTGGGGGATTGTTGCTCGATTGGAGCGATTTTGTGACCGAATGTGAACAGACATTTACTGGCGACCTCTGGGAGTACAAACAGGGGCTGACCATCCGTGACACGATTCAACAGGTGATAGAAATAGCACCCAAATTGTTGGCTGATAAAATCAGCTCCATTGTTTCCGAGCCGGATAACACGTTTAAAAGAATTCTGACCGACTGCCGCAAACGGCTCGATCCACCGATGGAAACAAAATTGAGTCAAAAACATTTCTGGTACCATGGCATGGTGAAAAATCAAGGCAGTGATTTACGTCGTGATTTGATCCGCCATGGCTGGTTTAAACGCTAATATGTTGCTGATTCTCGCTGCCGCCCCGCTGGAGACAGAACTTCTGCGTAAAAAGATTGAATCCGCGCAAATTCTCCACTGTGGCTCAATCTCGATTTTTACCGGAAAGTTGCAGGGGCAGGATGTTTTCCTGAGTCATGGCGGAATTGGCCAAGTCAACATGGCCATACAACTCACCCGACTGCTGAGTGAACA
>JAGGWI010000268.1 GCA_021157505.1 Desulfuromusa sp.
CTACGCCAGGGCTGTAGGCGAGCCCAAGTTCATGACTGGTTGTGCAGGGTTTCGTAGTGATAACTTCGATCTTACCTTTTCGCCCAGAACTGTGATAGTCAAGGGCTTCTTGACGGATTGACATGAGTGTGTTTCCTCCTGTAGAGAGTAGATTCCAAGATGGGGTCTGGTGATAAAACCTTACCCTTTTTACTGCATGAATTGATTCATATTTCAGTAAAGTCGTAAAATTATTTAAACTAAAGATTTATAGTTATACTAAAAAAATGTCAAGCTTAATTGTTCTCCTGATATGATATAACCCTTTGGCTGTTGTCGCAATGCTGATGCCAAAAATAAATAAAAAAATAAACAGTTTAAAAATAGCAGGTTGACTAAAAAAATACATTTATTTATCAATCAGCGAGGGTATTTTTAAGCGGAATTTAGTATTTATTGGCCAAAAAACGCCACAAAATAATTATGAAAGTTATAAATGGGCAGCAAATGAGAGCAGGGGTTCTATCAGATACGCATATTCAATCTCTTGAAGCGGGAACGACATTAGCTCAGGCACTATTGCAGGGTCCTTTTGCAGAGATTGATGTGATTTTACATGCCGGGGATCATATCCACCCCGATTTGGCGAGCTGTTTTTATCCTCTCCCGTGGTATAGCGTTCGCGGGAATATGGATTCGGCCCAGACCGCTCTTCCACAGCAAAGGATTGTGCTTCTGGCTGAAGCACGGATAGGTATGGTGCACGGGTGGGGGTCACCCAATGGTATAGAAAGGCGGGTGTTGAACAGTTTCTCTACCACTGATATCGATGTGTTGGTTTTTGGCCACAGTCATCGGCCCGTTTGTCGTAAGGTTGGTTCCGTGTTGTTGTTTAATCCTGGCAGCCCGACAGATCGCCGTTCAGCGCCTTACCATTCGGTTGGAATTTTACATATCGGCAGTGAGGTGAGGGGTGAAATTATCCGGATCGATTAATCCGCAGCATGCAACGGAAAAAAGTCTTTAATTGCCGATCTATTTATTTTTCAACTCCATGAAACCGGGTCGGAATCCGACCTTTATCAATGATACAATTTTCCCTTCCCGGGCAGTCATCAATCACGCATGGCTCTATGTGGATAATGACGTTTGACCCCGGGATCTCACTCTCTATTTTCTTTTCCAGACTTTCGGTCAGTTCGTGTGCTTCGGCAACGGTCATATCCTTACAGACTTCCAGGTGGAAATCCATGATTTTCAGGGATCCGGCACGTCTGGTACGGAGCCCATGATAGCCGGCCAGTGGCCCTTCGTGGGTGCTGATCAGTTGATGGACTTGTTGTTGAATCTCAATCGGTAGTTCGTGGTCAAGAATGTCGGTCAACCCCCGTTTAATCAGCTGTAGCGCTTCATGGAGGATATAGGAAGCGACCAGAATCGATAGGGCGGAGTCGAGCCAGTGAATATCAAACCAACGCACTAACACCAGACCGGCCATCAAGCCGAGGTTGCTATAAATATCCATCCGGAAATGGAGCGAGTCTGCCTCTAATGCCGATGAGTCCGTTTGCTTGGCAACTCGGCTTAAGTTGCGGGCAATAAACCAGGAAACAACCGCACTGAAAGCCAGAACCCCAATTCCCTGATCAATATTTTCGATACGATTATCGCTGCCCAGACGAACAACCGATTCATAGATGATCCAGCCCCCGGTCGCGGTAATAATAAAGGCTTGAAATAGCGTTGCCAGGGTTTCAAACTTGCCGTGGCCGAAGGGGTGTGATTGATCAGGAGGCTGTTCCGCATGGCGAATCGCCATGAAGTTGACACCCGACATCAAGATATCCAGCAGGGAGTCAATAGCTGAAGCCATCACCGCCATTGAACCACTCAATAGCGCAATAACCAGCTTGATGATGGCAAGAAACAGTGCACCACAGATGGAAAAGGTTGCCGCTTTCAATTTAGGATTTGTAATTCGGAACACGGTCGTCCTCTATTTTAACGGGCAAGTAATATTCCAGGCGATAAAACCATCACCAGAGATTTTATTGAAACTTGTAATTCGTTCCCGGTAATAGTCGATCCGGGAACAAGCCTGATGGATTGCTTTCGCTTTTGCCGGGGCCAGAATTTTTTTCTCGGCACAAAAATAGTAAAAATTATCGATACCGATCAGCAGACTTTCAAGCTCTACCATATTCGGCTCAAGGGTGTTGATGATATACCAGTTTCCGGCAAAACTATGGATCAGCTCCGGGGAGATGCTGAAGATGTTGGTACGGCGATTATCAATCATGAAATCCCGTAAGAAATAATCGGCACCGCTTGCGTTGGCCCCCGCTTCCAGTGGTGAAATGCCCACAATTTCTAACTGGTGTTGATGATATCGCTTAAGTAATAGCTGGCATAATTTATCGACTCTGATTTCATCGTCCAGAGTTCCAACAGCATAATTTTCTGGGTTGAAGAGGGTGGTTTGTTGAGATTCCTGCTCGGTTTCACTCATGTTGTTTCCTATTATAGTTTCAGCGGGCTGAAAATTACCTTGCCTGCTCGCGATCAAGACGTCTGTTTTTTAGCATTGCAATGGAGGAATGGTCAAGTTGTGGCATGCGGTTCCCAGGAGGCCTCCTAGATTTCCTTCTATTTACATCCAATGATCCCTTTGTTAGGATGAGCCGTTTTGTTTGTAAAAAGTACATATACACTTATCCCCAAGTAATTTCAGGATGTTAGCATGTCGACAACAACTCCGGTAATGCGCCAGTATCTGGAAATAAAAGCAGATTATCAGGATGCTATCCTATTTTTCCGCCTGGGTGATTTCTATGAGATGTTCATGGAGGATGCGGTCCTTGCCTCACGCGTACTGGGGATCACTCTGACTTCAAGAAATAAAGGGGTTGAAAATGCTGTTCCGCTGTGTGGCATCCCTTATCACAGCAGTCAAGGATACATTGCCAAGCTGATTTCGGCAGGACATAAAGTTGCAATTTGTGAACAGGTGGAAGATCCAAAAACCGCCAAGGGAATTGTGAAGCGTGCGGTCGTGCGGGTTGTAACTCCCGGTCTGGTGACCGATACTGATACCCTGGAGCCAAAAGAGAACAACTATCTGCTGTCAATAGTTGAAAATGACAATAGTTATGGTGTTGCCCACATTGATATTACTACGGGGGAATTTCGGGTTATTCAGGTTGATACTCTGACCCAGATTGAAAGTGAACTGGGATCATTACGCCCCCGTGAGGTTCTTTTCAGCGATACAGATTCCGGCCGGAAGTTAAAACAACAACTTGAATACCCGCTGGAAGGAATCATGTGTAATTTTCTTCCAGAGTGGACCTGTGAGTCTGACTTTGCACGGGAGCAGCTTTGTACTTTCTTCGGTGTTTCTGGGCTCCAATCTTTTGGTTGTCAAGATCTGGTTGCTGCACAACAGGCCGCTTCTGCTGTCCTTTATTATCTACAGCAGACCCAGATGGACGAACTCCGGCATATCCAACCACTGCAGACCTACCATACTCAGAACTTTATGATTCTGGATGACTCTACCCGGAGAAATCTTGAACTCACCGCGACATTGCAGGATGGTAAAAAACGGGGCTCATTGTTAGGTGTCCTGGATCGAACCGTGACTGCTATGGGAGGTCGTACTCTACGCCATTGGATTCACTACCCCTTGATAGATCAGGTCCAGATTAAATACCGACAGGAAGCCGTTGCTGAGCTGGTTGATGACAGCTTGCAGCGGATGGAGCTGATTGAGGCCCTGGATGGTGTTTATGATCTGGAGCGCTTAAACAGCAAGATTGCGATGGCCAGTGCCAATGCGAAGGATCTTGCGGCAATGCGCGCCTCTCTGGAAAAACTTCCCCAGCTTGATGATCTGCTCAGTAGATTGCAGAGTGAGCAGCTGAAAGATTTACGCTGCAAAGTTGATCTGTTGCCCGAACTGGTTGCTTTACTGGATCAAGCCATTGTTGCCGATCCGCCGTTTGTACTGCGTGACGGTGGTATCATCAAAGATGGTTTTAACCAAGAACTGGACGAATTAAGAACCATCAGTCGTGATGGTAAGGGCTGGATCGCAGCACTAGAGCTGCAGGAGAGGAAACGAACCGGAATCCCTTCGCTGAAAGTTAAATACAATAAGATTTTCGGTTATTTTATTGAAGTGACCCTGCGCAATCTGGATCGCATTCCGGAGGACTATCAACGGAAGCAAACCTTGACCAATGCTGAGCGGTTTATTACCCCACAGCTGAAGGAATATGAAGAAAAGGTTCTGGGTGCTGAAGATCGCATTGTCGAATTGGAATATAACCTGTTCCAGCAGGTCAGGTTGAAGACTGCTGCTGAAGGGGGTAGAATTCAGCAAAGTGCCGATGCCCTGGCGACCCTCGATACTCTCCTTTCTCTTGCTGATCTGGCCCATGAGAGAAACTATGTTTGCCCGCAGATTGATGCTTCCGGGGTGATTCTGATTGAAGCCGGCCGCCACCCCGTGGTCGAGGGAATGCCTTTAAAGGAGGCATTTGTCCCGAATGATGTTGACCTTGACACCGAGAATAACCAGCTGTTGATTATTACCGGTCCGAATATGGCGGGCAAATCAACCTTCATGCGACAGGTTGCTCTGATCACCCTGCTGGCACAGATTGGCAGCTTTGTCCCTGCTGAAGCAGCGCACATCGGGGTGGTTGACCGGATCTTTACTCGGGTTGGAGCAAGTGATAATCTGGCCAGAGGGGAATCAACATTTATGGTGGAAATGAACGAAACCGCCAACATCCTGCGCCACGCAACTCGGCGCAGTTTAATTATCCTGGATGAAATCGGGCGGGGAACCTCCACCTTTGATGGCGTCAGTATCGCCTGGGCGGTTGCAGAATATCTGCACGATAATTCTGCGGTTGCAGCCAAAACCCTGTTTGCGACCCATTACCATGAATTGACTGATTTGCCACTGACCCGGGAAAGGGTTAAAAATTATAATGTTGTGGTCAAGGAGTGGAACGATCAGATTATTTTCCTCAGGAAAATAATTAGCGGTAGTGCCAGCCGCTCATATGGAATACAAGTTGGTCGTCTGGCCGGGTTGCCGGATACGGTGATTGACCGTGCCAAAGAAATTTTGCACAATCTGGAAACGGGGGAGTTTGTCCGTTCCGGGGAACCGCGTCTGGGTGAGAGTAAACATCAATTAAAAAAGCAACCGCTGGCGCAACTTCCGCTGTTTCCCGCGGAACGGCAAGATGAAATTCGTACCCGCCTGCAATCTATTGATATCGGGTCAACGACTCCAGTTGAGGCATTGACTCTTCTGGATCAACTACAAAAGATGCTCTAACGATGAAACTTAAATATTATCTGACATTTCTCATGTTTTTAATCTTGCTGCTGGCCGTTCCTTGCGGTGCTTCTGCAGAAAACTTCTCGACTTTACGCCACGAATATCAACGGCTGATCCAATCTTCGCAATTGCAACGCCAGCGTCAAAACTGGGAAAAACTGATTCTCAAGTTTGATTATTTTACCGCAAGACAGCCCCGGGATAAAAATATCGAGAAAGGTTATTTTCTCCTCGCCAGAACCTGGGATGGCCTCTCCAAGGCGTCTGGAAGCCGTATTGATGCAAAAGAAGCAATAACTCATTATCTCGACCTCGTTGATCGTTTTCCACACAGCCGTCTGGCTGATGATTCCCTGCTTCTTGCGGCGCAGATTGCGGAACAACAGCTTGACGATAAGGTTGCGGCCTACAATTACTATCTGCAACTGGTCACCGAGATGCCGGATGGGGACATGGTTGGGGAGGCCCGAAAAAAATTGACGCAATTGCCGGTTCCAGCTAAGAAAAAAACAGCTGTGGTCGTGGATCGGAGTCAACAGCATTATCAATCTGTTGGTGATTCGCCCCGGCTGGTAAAAATTCGTTATTGGAGTGGCCCCGAATATACCCGGGTGGTTCTTGATCTTACGGCTCCGGTTGTTGCTGAACCACATTACTTGAAGGGTAAGGATCCCCGCCTCTATTTTGATCTGCTTTATACGAAGCTGGCAGTCGGTTTGCCAGCAATTGTGCCGATCCGCAATGGCCTGGTGAAGCAGGTCAGAGCCAGCCATTTTGATGCCCAGCGCACCCGGGTGGTTCTTGATCTGAATCGTGCTGCGGAATATAAACTGGCAATTCTTGAGAATCCACATCGTCTGGTAATTGATATCAAAGGGTCGCCTCTCCAGCAGGGATTGACCGCAAAACAGCCTGAAAGTCAGGGGGCTCCAGTTGCGGCAGATGATTCAATTGCATCCATTCTCAACAGTGCTGCTGACCGTCAGGTGGTTCTTCATGTGCCCCAGGAAACACACGATGAGGGTATTCATCTGATCGTTGTTGATGCCGGACATGGGGGTAGAGATCCTGGTGCAATCGGTCCACGTAATGTTTATGAGAAAGATGTAGTACTTAAAATGGCCAAGGCTCTGGCTAAGGCATTACGACAACAGTTGGGGGTGAAAGTCCTTCTGACCCGTTCCGATGATCGTTATCTTAAGTTGCGGGAACGGACTGAATACGCAAATCAGGTTGGTGCTGATCTGTTTCTCTCTTTACACGCCAATGCGACTGCCAACGGCAAGGCTTATGGGATAGAGACCTATTTTTTAAACCTGTCAAAAAACAATCAGGCTGCTGAGGTTGCCGCGCGTGAGAACGGGACCACCTTACAGGAGGTTGGCAATCTGGAAGCAATCCTGTTTGACTTGATGGCAAACGCTAAAATCAATGAATCAAGCCGCCTGGCTGCCGAGGTTCAACAGGCTTTGGTCGCTGGTTTGCGCCCCCATTACAGCCGGATTAAAGATCTCGGTGTAAAACAGGGGCCGTTTCATGTCCTCTTGGGTGCGACAATGCCTTCGGTGTTGATAGAGATGGGCTTTATCAGTAACAGCCGTGAAGTAAAACGGCTCACTTCTTCTAATTACCAAAAGCGTGTTGCAGCGGCAATTGTCAAAGGGGTTAAAAAATATTCTGCAACAATAGATCAGGTTGCTCGGCGATGAATATCGGAACGATTGAACCATCCATGAACATTTTTCCAGCCGATATTCTGACCGCCGCTGTTGATTTCGATTCTTGTCGGGATTCCCTCCTGGAAACGGCCAGCTCTTTTCTTGATTGTCAGCTGCAAAGAGTTCAGCAGCTGAATGATCAGGGCGGTTCTGGTCAACAGATTGTGAAAGAATTAACCGCTGTTTTTGATCAACTCAATAACAGTATCTATCAGGCCGTTTCTGCTGATCTGAGCAAGGAAGAGGTTGCTGGCTGTGCGTTGATTGCCCTTGGCGGCTATGGCCGAGCCGAAATGAATCCCCGTTCAGATCTCGATCTGATGTTCTTTTATGAGCCTTCCGGCAAAGCTGCGGCAGAGGTTATTTCTGACCGGATGCTCTACCTGCTCTGGGATTTGCATCTGGATGTTGGTTACAGTGTCCGTTCCAAAGAGGAATGCTTTGAAGAGGCGCAGGATAGTACGGTCAGGTCCGCTTTACTGGATGCCAGACTTATTTCAGGAAATCCGGAACTCTTTGTGTTGTTCAGTCATAGCGTTGGCAAGTTGATGCACAATCAGGATACACGGGGTTTTATCCAACTTAAACTTGAAGAGCGTGATGAGCGAAAAAGGAAGTATGGTTCCTCGGTTTACCTGCTTGAACCCAATTTAAAAGAGGGGGAAGGGGGCCTTAGGGAGCTGCAGGAAGCCCTGTGGATTGCGCGAGTTAAATTTAAAGCTTTGAGTTTAAAGGAGCTGCTGATAAAGGGTGTTATCAATGAACAGGATTTTCAGGAATATAATCAGGCACTCGATTATTTATGGAAGATACGCAATCATCTCCATTTTAACGGGCAGCGTAAAAGTGATCAGCTGACATTTGAGCAACAGCAACAGATTGCAGTTGCCTTTGGTTATAAAAACGCCCGGAGAACCTCGGCAGTTGAACAATTTATGCAGGGATATTATTCCCATGCAATCCAGGTCGAACATCTCTCTACAAAAATGATTCTTACCGCAACTCAGTCGCACACTCGCCCAAAAAAAAATGTTTTCAAGTTTCTGGCAAAAAGAAACCTTGAAGATGGTTTTTACATTATTCGTGGTGAACTGCGTGCAAAAGTCGATCAGAAGTTGCTGGAGGATCCAGTTCTGATGATGATTGCTTTTGAGCTGGCACAAAAGCATGAAGTACAGCTGTGCCTGGAGCTGAAGCAGTTGATCCGGGATAACTCACATCTGATCAATGATAAAATCCGTCGTTCCAGCCGTATCAATGAATCATTTATGCGGATTTTGCGCCACCCGAAGGGGATCAGTAAAATATTACGTAAAATGCACCACCTGCAATTTCTGAATGCCTTTATTCCTGAGTTTAAAAAGATTTACTGTCAGGTGCAGTTTGACCTGTATCATATCTATACAGTTGATATTCATACTCTCTTTGCTGTTGAAGAAATGGAAAACCTCTGGGCTGGTAATTACGCGCAAATCCATCCTCGACTCACAGATGTTGCTGATAATATAGAAAAACGTGAACTACTATTGTTGGCGATTCTGTTTCACGATATTGGCAAAGGGAGTGGCAAAGATCACAGTGGCCGCGGGGCGGAAATGATTCCGACGATAGCCCGGAGAATGCGCCTGAATCGTGAGGACAGCCAGCGCCTTCAGTTCCTGGTCTTAAATCATCTGAAAATGGCCCATATCTCTCAACGACGCGATTTGCAGGATCTGAAAATGATCGCACAATTTGCCGATTTGATGGGAATGAGTGAGAACTTACGGATGCTTTACCTGCTGACTTTTGTGGATATAAAGGCAGTTGGACCGGATGTCTGGTCCGAATGGAAGGGGAGATTGCTGCGTGAGCTCTATGAAAAAGCTTATGATGCTTTAGAGAAAAATGAATTTTATCTGGAGAAGCGCTCGGAAAAAATCCGCAACAGAAAACGCAATATACGCAAAGCACTGGCGGATGATTTTTCTGAAAGTCAGATCACTAAAGTCATTAACAGTCTCCATACCCGTTACCTGATGAGTTACCGTTCCCGTGAAATCGTCCCTCACTTGCGCCTGGCTTTAAGTCGTGGCAAGAAAACCCTCGCGATGCAAATTGAACATAATCGCGATGCTGAATATACTGAATTGACATTAGCTACAATTGACAGCCCGGGCCTTTTTTCCCAGATTGCCGGAGTTATGGCTGCCCACTCCATTAATATACTCGGTGCTCAAATCCATACCAGAAAAACCGGCGCCGTTTTAGACATTCTGCAGATCAATAGCCCGATTGGTGGGATTGTTGCGAAAAAACAGAAATGGCAACGGGTTGAAGCTGATCTTTGCGAGGTTCTTGAAGGGCGGGTTTTTGTTGAAGATCTGTTTGATAAATGTAAGGAACCTGACTATTTAAAATCAGCAACCAACCGACCACAGCGACAGAATATGGTGGAAATTGACAATAATGTCTCAGCCCGTTACACGGTTATTGATATTTTTGCGACTGACAGGATTGGTCTGCTGTATGAAATCACCCGGACATTAAATGAACTGGGGCTGTATATTGCTGTCTCCAAAATAGCGACAAAAGTTGACCAGGTTGCAGACGTATTTTATGTTTGTGATATTTTCAGTCAGAAGATCACTGATCCAGAAAGGCTGGGAAAAATACGGACAGCTTTGCTGGATCAACTGGCCTAGCAGCCTGTTGCTCATCAACAGGCTACTAGTTGCGGGATAATATGGACCACTATCTGGACTGTTTTTTTAATTATTTGTCAGTAGAAAGAGGTTTGGCGGTTAATACCCTGAATGCGTACGGTCGGGATCTGCTCTCCTATTCCGGTTACCTGAAAAAATATGAAAAAATTGATCATCCGGCTGATATCAGTCAGTTGATATTGCTCCGCTATTTAACTTTTTTGAAAAATAACAGTCTTTCGCCGCGGAGTCGAGCGCGTAGCTTGAGCACCCTGCGTAGTTTCCATCGCTTTTTGCTGCGGGAAAATTATACTGAACATGATCCTACCGCGCTGCTTGAATCTCCCCGTTCCCTGCCAGCGTTGCCAAGGTTCCTGTCAGAAAAAGAGGTTGAGCGGTTATTGCAATCCCCAACCGGTGACAGTCCGATAGCTGTCAGAGATCGGGCAATGCTTGAAGTTCTTTATGCGACCGGTATGCGGGTTTCTGAACTCGTTGGTTTGCGTCTCGGAGACTTGAAACTTGATATTGGCTGTCTCAACGCCTTCGGTAAAGGTTCAAAGCAACGGCTTATTCCTCTGGGGGAGGTCGCTATTGAAATTCTGCGGGAATACCTGCAGAATAGTCGTTCAAAACTATTGAAGGATTTGACCAGTGAAGAGGTCTTTTTGAATGTGCGCGGCAAAAAACTCAGTCGGCAGGGTTTTTGGAAGAATTTAAAGAATTATGCACTGAAGGCGGAAATAAAACAGAAAGTTTACCCGCACATGCTGCGACACTCCTTTGCAACCCATCTACTTGAAAATGGGGCAGATCTCCGTTCTGTACAGACGATGCTGGGGCATGTGGATATTTCGACAACACAAATCTATACTCATGTTATCCAGGAACGGCTGCAGAAGTTGCATCAACAATATCATCCGCGGGGTTAAGATTTTTACTGAAAGATAGAGGGAACAATGAAATATATTATTTTACTTGGTGATGGCATGTCCGATGAGCCGATTGCAGAACTGGGCGGGAAAACCCCTCTGGAGGCCGCTGAGACACCGAATATGGATCTCCTCAGTCGCACCGGAAAAATAGGGCTGGCTGCTACCGTTCCCGAGGGTTACCCCCCCGGTAGTGATGTCGCCAATCTCTCGGTCTTTGGCTATGATCCGGCAGAGTGTTATTCGGGAAGGTCACCTCTTGAAGCTGCCAGTATGGGGGTTGAACTGGGCCCGGATGATGTTGCTTTTCGTATGAATTTTATCTGGCTGGAAGCCCACTACGGTAAGCTCTATATGGGTGATTTTTCTGCCGGACATATTTCTACTGAGGAATCAAAACTGCTCATTGAAACTCTTCAGGAAGAGCTTGGAGGAGATGAATTCAACTTTTATCCTGGAGTTTCTTACCGTCATTTGATGGTTTGGAAGAATGGCAAAGACCAGTTGACGTTTACTCCACCACATGACATTTCCACTCATAGTATCGAAGGTCATCTGCCTCAGGGAGAGGGTGCTGATGTGCTGCTTGACCTGACTAACTCAGCACAAATGTTGCTGAGCAACCACCCGGTTAATAATCAGCGTGTTGCTGAGAAGAAGTTGCCTGCGAACTCAATCTGGTTCTGGGGGCATGGTCGCAAACCGGTTATGGAGACATATCGTCAGCGCTACAATTTGACCGGATCGGTGATCTCAGCGGTCGATTTGATTCGTGGAATCGGGGTCAATGCCGGATTGAATATCATCGAAGTCCCCGGAGCAACCGGCTACCTTGATACGAACTACCGTGGTAAGGCAGAGTATGCCATCAATTCACTACAGGAATCAGACTTTGTCTATGTCCATGTGGAAGCCCCTGATGAAGCGGGTCATGGTGGCTTGCTAAAGGAAAAAATTGAGGCGATTGAAAGTTTTGACCGTGATGTTGTTGGAACGATCATTGAAAATATTGCCAAAATTGGTGATTGCCGGATTCTGGTGACCCCCGATCATCCTACGCCGGTTGAAAAACGGACCCACACCTCTGATCCGGTTCCCTACATTCTATTTGATTCCCGGCAGGACTTTGATTCGCAGGCAACCGGTTATTCTGAAGCTGAGGCAAAACGGTGTGGTGAGATTGTTCCAGGCCATCAACTCCTTTCCATGTTGCTTAACGACCGTGATTGAACCTGATAATGTAGAAAAAAAAATCCGGGAAAATTTCCAGCTTACCGTTGTCCTGGTCGAGCCCCAGGGGGGGCTGAATATTGGCTCGGTTTGTCGGTCCATGCTGAATTTTGGCTTTACCGATTTGCGCCTGGTCAACCCGCAGGTTGATCATCTGGCACACGATGCACGGTTGATGGCGGTCAAGGCGGCATCGGTTTTGGAGGCGGCACAGGTCTTTCAGACTTTGGAGGAGGCGCTTTCCGGTTGTAAACTGAGTTTCGGGACGACCCGCCGTTTCGGTCGTTATCGGGAAGGTTTGTTACACCCCAGCGAGGCGGCAGAGCGTTTAGTTCCCGTGGCTCAGGGCGATTCAGTCGCTTTGGTTTTTGGTCGCGAAGATCGGGGGTTATTTACCTCTGAACTGGATCTCTGCCAGCACTTCATCACCATTCCGACCGATGAAATGTTGCCGTCAATGAACCTGGCTCAGGCTGTGACCCTTTGTCTTTATGAGGTCAGTAAAACCAGAGGCGACTTGCCGGTCGTGTCGCTAAACACAAAAAGTTTGCCAGCAGTGAAAACCTCGAAGCAATGTATCAACATATGCGCAAATCATTACTCAATATCGGTTATCTTGATCCGCAGAACCCAGATCATATTTTGCGAAGTTTTCGACGGATACTCAATCGTTCAGGGCTGAATGATCGAGACGTTCGTATTCTGAGGGGGCTGTTTAATCAGATTGACCTCTACACGGGGCATAAGTTTTCTCGAAAATCATTACGAGAGAAGAATGAATAAGCTATTCAGTCGAATTGAATTAAATAATGGCGTCGTGGTTGAATTCTTCAGCCGGGGAAATCGTTATTATGGCGATTTTCATCGCGTAGTCATCGTTGCAGTTGTGACAGTTCCCTTTGACAGGGGGACTTTGGCGGAAGATTTACAGGAGTTTGCAACGGGCTATCCAGAGTCTATCCAATATGAAAAAAAATTGGAGCGGATGGGTGTTACCACCAGTGATATTGAAGTTGTCACTCAGGTCCTGATTGATGATTTTATTGAAACGGTTGGGCATTATCTGGAAATGCAAAAATTTGCGGAGCGCTGGTTGCGAAGAGAGATGCAAAATAGAAATAAAAGGAACTCACGCCATTGATAATAATTAAATTTCTACTTGCTTTTAAGTATTTGGAGTGCTAAATAAGTCACGTTTTAATGTTGTTTTTTTGAAAGTGAGCTCCGGCTCGCTTTTTTTATTATCTAGAGGTTGTTGTGGCACAAGTTACCGAGCTAGTTGAGAGGCTGATTCAGCCGCTACTGGAAGATCTGGGTTGTGAATTGGTTGATCTTGAGTACCAGCGGGAACAGCGTGGTTGGATCCTCAGGGTTTTTTTAGATAAAGAGGGTGGTATTAATCTGGATGACTGTGCTGCTGCCAGTCGTGAGATTAGTTCCCTTCTGGATGTCGAAAACATCATTAGTACTGCCTATAGCCTTGAAGTTTCCTCACCGGGGATTGAACGACCGTTGAAGAAACCTCAGGATTTTATCCGTTTTTCAGGGCAGCTTGTTAAAATTAAAACACTTGATGCTATTGATCCTGATACTTCCGGAAAAAATAGAAAGACATTCATTGGTACTTTGTCCGGTTTTGAAGGTGATGAAGTTCTCTTGCTGCTGAAGAATGCGACGGCTGTAAGCCGAATTCCTCTGCAGCAGATAGATAAAGCAAATTTGAAATATGAGTTTTGAACCGTCTGTAGCGGTTCTCTTAACTATCACTGGCTGTCAGCCAAAACACTTTATAAGGGGTATGCATGATGGTGGGTAATCTCAATCACATCATCGATCAGGTTGTTAAAGATAAAGGGATCGATCGTGACGTGCTGGTAGATGCACTCGAATCTGCGGTACTGTCTGCAGCCAATAAGAAATTCAGAAACACCCGTGACCTTGAAGCTCATTTCAATGAGGAGATTGGTGAGGTCGAAGTTTTTGAATTTGTCACTGTTGTCGATGAAGTCACAGATTCATATAAAGAGATTGATATATCAGAAGCACGGGAAATAGACCCTGATGTAGAACTTGAAGACTCTCTGGGAATGATGATGGAGGCTGGCAGCTTTAGCCGTATTGCCGCGCAAACAGCCAAACAGGTGATTATTCAGAAAGTGCGTGAAGCTGAGCGTGAGGGTGTCTATAATGAATTCAAGGATCGAGTTGGTGAGGTTGTTAATGGCATAGTGCGACGCTATGAACGTGGTGATTTGATTGTTGATTTAGGTCGGGCTGAAGCTCTTTTGCCAAATCGGGAGCAGGCTCCGCGTGAAAATTATCGCCAGTCTGATCGGGTTCGTGCTTATATATCAGAAGTAAAAATGTCCTCCAAAGGGCCACAAATTATCCTTTCGCGTACCCATCCAGGCCTGTTGATTTCTCTTTTCAAATCGGAAGTTCCTGAACTTGCTGAAGGTATTGTCGAAATTAAAGGGGCGGTGCGGGAACCCGGGAGTCGAGCTAAAATTGCTGTTGTCTCTCACGATATTGATGTCGACCCGGTTGGTGCCTGTGTTGGTATGCGTGGTGCTCGGGTGCAGAATGTGGTTACCGAGTTACGCGGGGAACGGATTGATATCATCCCGTGGTCGCCAGATGCGGCACGCTTTGCCTGTTCTGCTCTTGCCCCGGCCGATGTTTCCAGGGTCTATATCGATGACGAAGGACAGTTGATGGAAATAATTGTCCCGGACGATCAATTATCCTTGGCGATTGGTAAAAAAGGGCAAAATGTCCGTCTTGCGGCAAAATTGATCGGTTGGAAAATCGATATTAAGAGTGAGACCCGGGCCCAGGAAGAAGAACAGGAAGAGAATAACAGTGAAGTGGCAGGGGACGAAGTCACTGATGATGTTACGGTTGAGGATAATTCAGAGCCGTCTGCTGAAGAAGCTGTTGAGCAAGAAGCTGTTGAGCAAGAAGCTGTTGAGCAAGAAGCTGTTGAGCAAGAAGCTGTTGAGCAAGAAGCTGTTGAGCAAGAA